>JAATGO010000109.1 GCA_015654605.1 Betaproteobacteria bacterium | reverse complement strand
GTCCATCCATGTTTGATTATGGCGCTAACCGTGTGGATCTACGGCATCTGCGTAATGTAGGGTTTGCAGGCTTCCGCATTCGTTATCCAGTCAATACCTCTAAGGATAAGGATGATGTGCTTAGCTTCCTTGGGGCGAGTTATTTTCGGGCGATGGGTAAGGGGCAAGGATACGGAATTTCAGCACGTGGTCTGGCGATTGATACCGCACTTTATTCTGGAGAAGAGTTTCCACGGTTTGTTGAATTTTGGTTGGAACGACCGCAGCCAGGAGCTAAAGAGTTAACATTGTATGCATTACTGGATTCTCCGCGCGCGACAGGAGCTTATCGATTTATATTGCGACCTGGTGTGGATACGGTAATTGATGTGAAGGCGCGGGTGTATTTACGCAGCAATGTGACAAAATTGGGCATTGCACCGTTGACGAGCATGTTTTTCTTCGGAGCGAATCAGCACGGGCCGGCAGATGATTATCGCCCTGAAGTTCATGACTCAGATGGATTGCTCATGCAATCGGGAACCGGTGAGTGGATATGGCGGCCTTTGGTCAATCCTAAGCGGCTTTTAGTGACTTCCTTTAGCTTTGTGAATCCGCAAGGTTTTGGCCTGATGCAACGTGAGCGTCAATTTTCGAATTATGAAGATCTTGATCATCGTTATGAAGCACGTCCCAGTGCCTGGGTGGAACCCAAAGGCAAGTGGGGGGCTGGACGGGTGGAGTTGGTTCAAATTCCAACGCCTGATGAAACGAACGATAATATCGTTGCGTATTGGCTAGCGGATAAGCCATCAAAGCCTGGTCAGCCACTGGATATCGAATATCGCATGTATTGGCAGAAGGGACAGGAAAAGCACCCTCCATTGGCATGGGTAACGCAAACACGTATTGGACATGGATATCGCCAACAGGATGATGGCTCGATCGATATATTAATTGATTTTGATGTATCAGCCGTAAAAAAACTGTCTCCTGAAACTCCTCTTGAAGGGGTGGTTGAAAGCGATAACAATGGCAAGATTATGAGTGTTAACACCCGCCGTAACGAAGCCACAGGGGGGTGGCGAATTGAAGTGAAGTTACATCGAAATGAAGACAATAAGCCAGTTGAATTGCGGGGCTTCCTGAGAAATCCCGCAAGCGCAGGTGGCGCAACTTTATCAGAAACGTGGAGCTACATATTACCCCCCAACTGAAACCACTGGCTGTCATCGAACAAGATACAGCACAGGAATTGAAACGCTATCTTGACTTGTTGCCACTGTCACAGGAACAGCGGCAAGTTATAGTGGCGCGCGCGTGCGCTTTGGGTTCTGGCATGCCTATGGATGATTTGCACCGAGTGCTGGCAGATGTGCCAGCGAGCCGTGTCGTACGGATGGGGCAGTCCGATATTGCTGAGCAATCCATTGCGGCACGTTTGAAATTGCTTTATCCGCTGCAGGAAGCGCAGTGTGAAGGTGCTAGTCCAGCGCTCAAGGAAGTTCCAGGTGAGAGTGCGCATCTGGATGTGGCCCCCCCATTGAACAGAGTCAGCATGGTGCCGCGCCCTTGGGGAATATTGAACCCATTTGTGCGTTGGGTTGATGAGGCGACCCACAAATTTGAGCAGCGATCAGCCAGACGCAAGGGCTTGGTTCCCAAGCACCCTGTCTTTGTAGAGGATGAGCCAGATGTCGTGGATGGGCCTGATACACGTGGCGTATGGGCACATAGTGGTAATGTGCGTCGGATAGTGTTGCTGTTACTGATTTTGGCGCAGACAGCATTGGCAACGTATTTCATGAGTGAGGTGTTGCCTTACCATGGGCAAAAGCCACTTGAAATGATGGTTCTTGTGCTTTTTGCACTGCTGTTCTGTTGGGTTTCTGCTGGCTTCTGGACTGCCATGACAGGTTTTTTTGTGCTATTGCGAGGTGATGAGCCGCATCTGATTTCACATGAAAAAGCCGGGCCGAAATGGATTGCACCTGACGCTCGTACCGCGATTGTGGTGCCGATTTGTAATGAAGATGTTGTGCGTGTTATGGCCGGATTGCGTGCTACTTATGAATCGGTAGAACGTACTGGGAATCTGGATCGGTTTGATTTCTTTATTCTCAGTGACAGCAATCAAGCAGATGTTTGTGCTGCAGAGACTCAGGCCTGGGCCAATCTATGTCGTGAAGTGCGAGGTTTCGGTCGGATTTTTTATCGACATCGGCGTAGGCGTGTGAAGCGCAAGAGTGGAAACATTGACGATTTTTGCCGTCGTTGGGGCACCAATTACCGTTATATGATTGTGCTCGATGCTGATAGCGTGATGAGTGGGCAATGTTTATCGACGTTAGTACGCTTGATGGAGGAGCATCCCGGTGCCGGGATTATTCAGACTGCGCCACGAGCAGCAGGACGAGACACTCTCTATGCACGTATACAGCAGTTTTCTACGCGTGTGTATGGGCCGTTGTTTACCGCTGGTTTGCATTATTGGCAATTGGGGGAATCGCATTTCTGGGGGCATAATGCGATTATTCGCTTAGAACCTTTTATCCGCCATTGTGCATTGGCTCCCTTACCTGGTAAAGGCTCACTGTCAGGGCCGATATTGTCACACGATTTTGTCGAAGCATCCCTGATGCGGCGTGCTGGCTGGTCGGTGTGGATTGCTTACGATCTGGATGGCAGCTACGAAGAAATGCCCCCTAACTTGCTTGATGAGTTAGGACGTGACAGACGTTGGTGCCAAGGTAATCTGATGAATTTCCGTCTATTTTTGGCACGTGGTATGCATGCTGTGCATCGTGCAGTCTTTGTGACGGGTGTCATGGCCTATTTGTCGGCACCATTATGGTGTTTATTTTTAATATTATCGACGTTGTTGTTGGCGACACATACGCTGGTCGATCCGCAGTATTTTGTGCAGCCACGTCAATTATTTCCGATTTGGCCAGAATGGCATCCAGAAAAAGCATTGGCCCTATTTTCTGCGACAGCGACCATTTTATTTTTACCCAAGATATTAAGTGTGCTTCTGGTTCTCCATCAAGGGGCACGCGGATTTGGCGGAGGGTTACGTGTGACGGTGAGCATGCTGATCGAATTATTATTTTCGATGATGCTAGCACCAGTACGCATGCTATTTCATACGCGCTTTGTTTTAGGAGCGTTTCTTGGCTGGGCGGTAGGTTGGAAATCTCCTCCGCGTGCTGATAATGAAACCGGTTGGGGTGAGGCTGTACGCAGACATGGCGCACATTCATTATTGGGTGTTGCGTGGGGTGGCGTGGTGTATTGGCTCAATCCATCATTTATCTGGTGGTTGCTGCCGATTGCAGGCTCACTCGCATTGTCGATTCCCTTGTCAGTGATATCTAGTCGTGTGTCATGGGGAAGGGCATTTCGTCGCTCAGGTCTATTTGCGATTCCAGAAGAAACCGATGTTCCACGGGAATTGCGTGATATGACCAAGCATCTGGCAGCAGCACAGCCACTGTCTGGATTTATCGAGGCAGTGCTTGATCCTGGATTGAACGCGCTGGTATGTGCTAGCGCGCATGGGCACTCTCGTGTGCCGGCTGCTATCCGGACTGGAGATACATTGGTGCAGTATGCATTGACCCATGGGCCACAGTCTTTATCAGAACAACAAAAAATGACTTTGCTAGATGAGCCTCGCTTATTATCGCAGCTGCATTTGGCCGTGTGGCGTGCTCCAGATGAGTATGCCGTGTGGCATTCCCTAGAAAGAGGTGCTCAAGCATGATGGTGCCGGTACGTAATCGTTTCTTGCGCCAAAAATGGCTATGGTATGCGATCACCTTATTGGTGATTGCGGTGGCGCTCGGAGTTGCTTACGTAAAATATCACCCATTATCACGATCAGTTGAAGTGAAGCGGGAGACTGTTGCAGTCGTGCGGGCAGATGTAGAGCGCGTGGTTGACGCTACCGGAAATATCATCGTGCAAAACTATGTCGATGTTGTTCCTCAGGTAAGTGGACAAATTTCCAGTGTTGAAGTTGCGATTGGCGAAGCAGTCAGTAAAGGTAAATTACTGGTGCAGATAACGCCTGCGGTGGAAAGTGGCCGTATGGAAAATAATATAGCACAACTGGCAAGGATGAAGGCGGAGTTGGCAGGGCAGAATGCGGAGCTTGATTTTGCTCAATTGCAATTCCAAAGACAGACACAACTGAAGGCAGAAAATGCCACGCGTGAGGAAGCTTATGAGTCAAGTCGGATGAGCATGTATTCGGCTGCTGCTAAAGTTGAGGCAATCAATGCGCAGATTCGGCAGGTCGAAGCAGCAATCAAGGAAGATCAGGCGATTCAGAAGCAAACTAAGGTCGTGGCACCAATTGCAGGTACTGTGGTGGCATTATCTGCACGTGTTGGACAGCCGTTAAATGCCAATCGGGATGTCTTGATGCGTATTGCTGATTTGAGTAAATTGAGTGTCCAGGCGCAGGTGGCAGAAGATGATGTCACGCGTTTGCGACCAGGGATGATCGCTTATTTCACGACGCCAGGTTACCCGGGTAAGCGGTGGTCAGGGAAATTGCGACAGATCATGTTGCTACCAACAAATGATTCTGGTGTGCAAGGGAAAAAAGCATATTACACCGTCTTATTTGACGTTGCTAATACGAGTCGTGAATTAATGGCAGGCATGACGGCAAATGTATTTTTTGTATTGGCCAAAGTTGAGAATGTGTTGGTTGTTCCCATGAAGGTGATTCATAATCCCACCAATGTAAATGGTGAACAGACACTGCAGGTGGTGCGCAGCGATGGCAAATTGGAAACGCGCGAGATCAAAACAGGCATTAATGATGGGGTGAATGTCGAGATACTTTCTGGGGTAAAAGAAGGGGAGCAGATTCTTATTCCTGCCGTAGGGTCAGAACCCAAGCATTCATGAGCAGATTCTTGATGCGAATAACGACACAATTGCTGATGCGTAAAATACATGATGCTCACCATATGCCATCACGTTGCTATCTTAGGTGTTTTTCATGGCGAACGTCGTTGATCACTGCATTGGCGTTTATGTTACCAGCATGTTCTTTCGTCAAGATTGACACCGAGAGACCGACAGTCGCTTTGCCCGAGGCGTGGGATACCAATTCCAAGAAAATTGATAAAGAGCCACGAGCTCCGGATACGGCGTGGTGGATGCAGTTCGGTAGTGCAGAACTGAGTCGCATGGTGACTGAGGGGAGACGCAATAATTTGGAGATTGCTGTAGCGGTATCTCGAGTACGTCAGGCACAGTCACAAGCATTGATCGCCGGAGCATCGCTGTTGCCACTAGTGGATATTGCTTCTTCCGCCAATCATTCTGTACCACTGGCTGGTGGCAGCAATGTGACCTCAGCTAGTGGTATGTTAGAGATCGGTTATGAGGTCGATTTTTGGGGGAAGAATCGCGCTGGCTTGATCGCAGCAGAAGCTTTGGCGCGTGCAAGTTATTTTGATCGTGAGACGGTGGATCTGACGGTGACTAGTTCCATCGTTTCCACCTATTTGCAAGTGTTGTCGTTGCGAGACCGTGTGGACATTGCGCATCAAACGCTAGATACTGCTGAGCGCGTATTGGCATTGATTGAGGCACAAAGCCGAGCAGGCGCAGCTTCGCCACTGGATTTAGCGCGACAGCGTGCTGCTGTTGC
>JAATGO010000204.1 GCA_015654605.1 Betaproteobacteria bacterium | reverse complement strand
GAGGTTGACTAGGTGATTTTTTCAATCTTAATGTGATAGCAAAGGAATGGGTTGGCGCGGTATCTATTGTTCGGCTACCATTTCGCCGCGCAGCGAAAAGGGAAACGCCTGGAGAATATTGACATCAATTAATTTTCCAATCAGAGTGGTGCTATTCGCACCACCATCAAAATTGACGACACGATTATTCTCAGTGCGTCCCTGCAGTTCGGCAGGATTTTTCTTCGACGGACCTTGGACCAAAATTCTTTGCACCGATCCTACCATGGACTGGCTGATGCGATTAGCGTTTTCCTGCACAACGGCTTGTAAATGTTGCAGTCGCTTGAGTTTGACTTCATAGGGCGTGTCATCGGTAAGATTTGCTGCAGGGGTTCCGGGGCGTGGGCTGAATATAAAGCTGAAACTGGTATCGTAGCCAATATCAGTGATCAATTTCATCAAGGCCTGGAAGTCTTCCTCTGTTTCTCCGGGGAAGCCAACGATAAAATCGCTGGAAATAGAAATGTTAGGACGTACTTCACGCAGCCGACGCAATACTGATTTATATTCCAATGCGGTATAACCACGTTTCATGGCGGCTAGAATGCGGTCTGACCCGTGTTGGGCAGGCAGATATAGATGGTCGACCAGCTTGGGCACTTTGGCATAGGTATCAATCAGGCGTTGCGTAAATTCCTTGGGATGACTGGTGACAAAACGGATGCGCTCAATACCAGGAATATCGGCAACATATTCGATCAGTAGCGCAAAATCGGCAATTTCACCGTCTTCCATGGTGCCGCGGAAGGCGTTGACGTTTTGCCCCAATAACGTAATTTCCTTGATGCCTTGCTCAGCCAGACCGGCTACTTCCGTAAGCACATCTTCAAAGCGGCGGGATACTTCTTCACCACGTGTATAGGGAACGACGCAGTAGCTGCAATATTTGCTGCATCCTTCCATGATGGAGACATAAGCAGTTGCACCTTCTACACGCGCTGGTGGTAAGTGATCGAATTTTTCAATTTCAGGAAAGCTGATGTCAACTTGTGCTCGCCCACTATGACGGCGGTCATGAATCAGTTGTGGAAGACGATGTAGGGTTTGTGGACCAAATACCATATCTACATAGGGAGCCCGTTTAATAATCGCTTCACCTTCCTGGGAGGCGACGCAGCCTCCGACACCGATTAACATATCTGGCCGGGCAAGTTTCAGCTCGCGAAAACGCCCCAGATCGGAAAAAACTTTCTCCTGTGCTTTTTCACGTACCGAGCAGGTATTGAGCAGGATCACATCCGCCTCTTCTGGCCGGTCTGTTTTGACCAGGCCATCTGCTGCATTGAGCACGTCCAGCATTTTGTCCGAGTCATACTCGTTCATCTGGCAGCCAAAGGTTTTAATAAATACTTTTTTTTGCATAATGTCATTCAAGCGTGATTACTGATTACAGCAGAAAATACAGCAACGAAGCGGTAATCGATAGCAGTAACAGCAGCAGTAACAGCAACAACAACCGTTTTGCAGTTTCTACCAGTATTACCGCTGTATTGCTACGCAGCATTTATATTCGCACGCTGTTTGGGAAGCCTTTTAGAGAGCCTGTCAGTACTAGGCGGTATGACTTGTTATGTTGGCAGTCGTACGTCAGCGTTTCATGTCATACAGAAAGCGCGTTCGACGGCTGTCCAGAAGCAAGTCATCACACGCCACAAAAGAGTGTGCGAGGTGGGCGATTATAACATCGCGTGTCGAATGTGATGGGCTTCCAAGAGAGAAGTGCATTTGTACAATGCGGGTGATTTTGTTGAGTGTGTTAGGGGAGTTGGCGGTGTTAATGTAGTGCATGGAAGCAAGTTGATCTAGCAAGTAATGTGTATTTACCATGAATGATCGGAGAAAATGACAATCGTACTTGCAGCGACATGTATATTCGTGGCTAGTCTGTCGATAGTAATCTCTTATCTTGCAAAGAAACGCAGGTCGATATCGGGATCACGGATAAAGCTTGACAGGCGGTATTACCCATTGATTCGCAAAGCTCGGCGCTGTATGTAGGCGCAATGCGGAAGCATTGATGGTTTGAATCATTGCATTGACTATTCTGGAACGGAGTACTTGGTATAACCATCAGCATTTACTCGGGCTATCGGGTAGATTTCTCCAGCATAAGCGGAAGAAATCTATCCTCATACTTACTTCGATGCAGTACTGATGAATGCTTTACTTTAGCCCTACTATCCCCGGGGTAATTCAATGGATATCGTCTGGCACATTTCACCAAGTGGGGACCGTTGGTAAAATTTACAACAGACCATTCATGACTGAACGGTGACTGTGTCTGATCACTTGCAGAGCTTTTTTGTCGCTAATTTTGTAACTAAATAAGCGAAGATGATGGGCATGATTACAAACAGATAGAAAACCAAAGTTATCAATATACATATTCATTTTATGGATGGTATGCATTCTGGATACTTGGATTCAATTTTTACTCGATCAGAGGAGGGGTCATTGTTTCGTTTAATTTCAGACATAAAATCTTTCTCTTTCCTCCATACTTTATTCGTAATGATCGTAGTATCGGCTGGGGCGTTTGATTTATAACGTTCAATTTCACGTCTGTACTCTGCACAATGGTCATTATTTTTGGGTGTGAGAAGACGCTTTGTTTTTTCCTCTTTTCTGTCCATATCTTCACGCAGTAATTCGCGTTGTTCTGGAGTTAATATTTCTGTTATTTG
>JAATGO010000164.1 GCA_015654605.1 Betaproteobacteria bacterium | reverse complement strand
GGGAACGCGAAGTGATTCGCATTGTACGCAAAATTGGTCAGTACTTTTACCCACAACGACAAACACAGGTAATGAATGAAGGGTGGGCCACATTCTGGCATTACACTCTGCTCAATACGCTTTATGATCGAGGCCGACTAACCGATGGCTTTATGATGGAGTTTCTCCATTCGCATAGTAATGTCGTATTTCAACCACCGATTACTCAACCTTATTACAGCGGAATTAATCCTTACGCTCTGGGTTTTTCAATGATGAGCGACATCCGGCGTATTTGCGAAAACCCCACGGATGAAGATCGTGAATGGTTTCCTAATATTGCAGGAAAAGACTGGCTAGAAACACTGCACTATGTCATGCGCAATTTCAAAGACGAGAGTTTTATTGCACAGTATCTATCGCCAAAATTAATGCGCGACATGCGGATGTTCGCCATACTGGATGATGATAGCCGAACAGAAATGGAAGTCTCTGCCATTCACAACCAAAACGGCTATCAGCATGTGCGCCAGATACTCTCAAGGCAGTATGATATCAACCATCGTGAACCCAATATCCAAGTATGGTCAGTCAATACCAGGGGAGATCGCAGCCTGACATTGCGCCATTTCCGTAGTGATGGTCGCTCCCTCGGGGACAGCACAGATGAAGTGTTACGTCATATGGCCCGGTTATGGCAATTCGATGTCATTCTGGAAAGTGTTGATGATAATGGGCATGTCATCCAGCGTTACGAATGCACCAGTGAGAACCGATACCTGCTACTGAATCATCCCTAAACAAATCGATTTTCCAGAAAAATGTGTCTCTGTTATCAAGCAGATTCGAGAGAAGGGTATTCATCGCTAAGGTTATCAAGTGCACCGACGTGTACGCGTAAGCCGCAGTTCAAGCCCTCACAACAGCAGCACCGCCCTGTGCCATCCGATTTCATATAGCCAATCGGCACGTATTGACCACTATTTCTGTCTTCGTCCAACATACCCATAACAGTCAAATTCCAGTCAATCAACCGGTCAATGACTTTCCTCTGCAATTTTCTGTAAAAACATACCTCTCACCTCACTTATTATCACGATTTCAATTACAAATCATGATGAAAAGCATTCTATGCATCATATGCTTTTGATACGAAAAAAGCGTAAAATACTTACTAAATTACGATGTCATATTTATAAAATTACGGTAAAACATCATGGAAAAACCCAAAAAAAATGCCCCTATAAGTACTAATACGGCCACTACTGCCAAGAAAATGCCGATCGTTTCATCAGCACATCTAGCATCAGGCAAGAGCGCAGAACTCAGTGAATTTGAGTTTGGCTTGATTGTCGCCTCGAATGCGTTCAATCGCTGGGCCATGCGCTGTATCTCGGCGGCTGGGGTGAAGGACATGACCATTACAGACGTACTGGTGCTGCATCATATTAATCATCGTGGCAGAGAAAAGAAACTCGGTGATATTGCATTTATTCTCAATATCGAAGATACCCATATTGTTAACTATTCACTCAAAAAATTGCTCGGTCTGGGACTTCTACATACCGAAAAACGCGGTAAGGAAGTATTGTATTCAACGAACGAAGCTGGTCAGGCAGTATGTCTACGCTATTTTGAAATCAGAGAACAATTACTGGTATCGGCACTGGATGCAGACGGTAAAGACAGCGTAGAAATCGCAGAACTGGGACGCTTCCTGCGCGTGCTATCCGGTTTGTATGAGCAAGCTGCTCGTTCTGCAGCATCGCTGTAACCCTCCTCAACCAGTGCCATATTTTTCTATGTCATATCGCACATATTGTCGTTGATTTATCCGATGCAATACACACCGATAGTGCTCATCGACCACATCTGTAAAACACGATACCCGAGCCGATCCATGGTCATTGTCCAATATACAAACTACTCTGCCGGAGCATGGCCTACATGCCATTCGGCAGTGTAGGATTAAACAACCTCATTTTCATTCCGATGATGCAGACCGCCCCGGGCTAGCCACTGCTTAGAACATGTGACGGATACCTACGCTGTACGCGCCATTGCCACCACCAGCTTCGATTGAACTGCCAACCGTGTAGCCAGCACCATTCTTGTTCGTGATATGCGCATACGATGCATACAAATCAGTTCTCTTTGACAGCGAATAACGGTACCCCACTGCGTATTGGTTCGCGTCCTGATCCAGAGCCGTTTTATCGTCCTTGTGGATATACGATGCAAGGAATGTGTGCGGACCAAACGGCACGGTCACGCCCAACAACAAATCGCGACTGTCGGTCGAGGAGATCGGTAGACCATGGCCGAAGTTGTTGGCCGCAGAACGTGCAATCGAGCTATTGACGCCTTGATCGATACCGTAACCGAAGTGTGCTTTCAAAAAACCAAAGTTGTATGTCACCGCAAGCAAGGTGTCACGACCGCCACTGGTTTTGGTGGTGGCTGTATCGTTATTACGATAGTGATATCCCAGACGCACGTTTAATGGGCCACCACTATAGGCTAGCGCGCCGCCCCATTGCGACTGGCTGGAGGTCGAACCAGCGGTTTCACCAGCACCGTAGACGACTTCACCAGAGAATCCGTTGAATGCCGGCGATGCATACATGATCGCATTATCCATGCGGCTGGAACTATTTCCACTGTTAGGCATAATGTTCGCAGCATCGCCAGCCAAACCGGTCTAGAACGGATCCGCCAACACCAACGTGTTGTACTGTGGTGTATATTGGCGGCCGAGAGTGACCGTGCCTTTATCTACGCTTTTGAGTCCAACATAAGCTTGCCGACCAAAGAGAAGACCGCCCTGCCCCATCGCGCCAGTATCAACTTGGTAGCCAGATTCCAGCAGAAAAATCACCGACAAACCATCTCCAAGGTTTTCGCTTCCCTTGAAGCCAATGCGGGAGCCGTTCGACATGCCTGACGTGACCTTGGTCACGCTGCCAGCAACGTTGCCGGTTTCGTGCACGATACCGGTATCGATCAGACCATAAATCGTCACATTGGTTTGCGCCAAGGCGCCTGTCGAGAAACCACCCAGAATAACAGCACCCGCCACATATAAATTTAACTTTTTCATTCTAACTCCCCATTAAAATAAATATAAAACATTAATATTTTGTAGATAATTTGTGTCTAAATAGACGTGCTGAAACACCCCGGATTCTCGTGGCAAGAGTCAACGACTTCCTGACGAAAAAGCGGGTGATATAGAACAGTTAAGAACAGTTATTTCTGATGATTGATATGATGCTGCCGCAGACTGCGGAGCGGTTGAACAATACCAGCGCAATGACACGCTGGCGCCTTTGCTACAAACTACGTCTTGCTACTTTGCTCGATTCGCTTGCTAGTTTTTATGCGGCAATACTGTCCGTAACAAACATCATTCCTGGTTCATGGGTAATGCAAAATGGTATCCCACTCGACTGTGCAATATACTGCGGTGTAACACCACAGCCCCAGAACACTGGCAGTTCATCGTCCATGATGTCGATTGCTTCACCGAAATCAGGCCGAGATAGGTCGGCGATACCAATTGATGCAGGGTGTCCGATATGAAGTGGAGAACCATGCACATGCGGCATACGTGCTGTAATCTCCACCGCACGCGCCACAT
>JAATGO010000125.1 GCA_015654605.1 Betaproteobacteria bacterium | reverse complement strand
GCTTGCGTCGTGTGAAGCGCCTTACCGATGCGGGAATCATCATGCGTCAGGTCGCATTGTTGGCAGCTGAAAAAATGGGATCTACATTAACAGCGATTGTAGAGATTACATTGGATCAGCAGGGTGATGAACAGCAGGTGGCATTTGAAGCATTGGTAGCGCAGGAGGCGGCGATATTGCAATGCTATCGTGTTTCACCAGGACCAGATTTTGTATTGTTGGCGCAAGTCGCGGATATGCCTGCTTATCATGCGTTGGCACATCGTTTATTTACTACGCACAGTAATGTGCGTAATGTACGCAGCTTCTTTTCTATTCATCGCAGCAAGTTTGAAACGGCGATCGCAGTGTGAAAAGAGTACTCTGGAAGAGCGCAAGTCCAATTTTTCTGCCTAGTTCCTAGGCTATTTTACGCATCGACCATTTTGTTATTTCTTGATTTTGACTGGACGCGACCAGCCGGGCAAGGAGAGTTGCTTGCTGCGAGATAACGTGAGCTGCCCTGCAGGAGCATCTTTGGTCAGTGTTGTGCCAGCACCAATGGTGGCACCTTTACCAACTTTTACTGGGGCAATAAGTTGGCTGTCACTACCGATGAAAGCGTCGTCTTCTATGATGGTGCGAGATTTATTGACCCCATCGTAGTTGCAAGTGATGACGCCAGCACCGATATTGACCTTGCTGCCGATATCTGTGTCTCCAATATAAGCGAGGTGATTTGCTTTGCTATGCGTGGCAATGTGACTGTTTTTGACTTCTACAAAATTACCAATATGCACATCCTCTCCTAGTACTGTGCCAGGGCGCAGACGCGCGTAGGGACCGATCTGCGCATGGGAGCCGATTTTTGTCTGCTCAATATGAGTGAAGGCTTTGATGATGGTTTGCTCACCGATATCGTTATTGATGATGACACAATTGGGGCCGATATTGACGCCATCTGCCAGCGTCACATTGCCTTCGAATATGCAGTTGACGTCAATAGTGACATCACGTCCGCAAGTCAATGTGCCACGGATATCTAGCCGCGTTGGATCGAGTAGGGTGACGCCTTGCTCCAACAAGGTGTTTGCTATGCGCTGCTGATGCTGGCGCTCCAGTTCCGCTAGTTGTACTTTACTGTTGACGCCAAGAATTTCAATGGCGTCATCTGGTTGTGCTGAGACAATGTCTATTCCATCGGCTACAGCACGTGCAATGATGTCGGTGAGGTAGTACTCGCCTTGGACGTTGTCATTGGACAATGTCCCCAGCCAGGTGCGTAATTTTGCTGTTGGGACAACTATGATGCCAGTATTAATTTCCGTAATGGCACGTTCACTGATGCTGGCATCTTTATACTCAACGATGCGCACGATCTTGTCATGTTCACGGACGATGCGACCATAACCATCAGGATTGGGTAATGTGACTGTCAATACACCCAGTTTATTGTTGCCCGCGACGTCTATCAGGCGGCGCAGCGTGGCAGTACTGGTGAGCGGTACATCACCATAGAGAATCAATGTTGGAGCATCATTATCTGTGATGAATGGCATGGCTTGCATCACAGCATGACCAGTTCCTAATTGAGGATCCTGTTTGGCGAAGACGATATCAGGGTTGTCCGGCGACAAGGTAGAGAGTACCCTCTCGCCACCATGGCCATACACAACGCATAACTGTTTCGGCTGCAAGCTTCTCGCCGTATCGATGACATGTTTGAGCAGAGGCTTTCCAGCGAGTGGATGCAGAACTTTTGGCAACGCAGACCGCATGCGTTTACCCATACCAGCGGCGAGAATGATGATATTCATGATTGACGATGAGAGTTAAGCGGAAAGTGTAGCATGCTTGTGTCAAGACAGGGCTTGGACTCCGTTGGCGTGCGTTGGGCCATTGCGTCAGTGCCCTGTGAATCCGGTTATTGAGGGAACATTTGTTGCAGGCAGGCTGTGACGGAAGTTTGCCATGGTGCAGGACGAATGTGAAAAGTTTGTGCCAGCTTGTCTAGTGCCAGTCGAGAATTGGCAGGCCGCGGTGCTGGGGTTGGCCAATCAGTGCTAGCAATAGGAGAGATGGCATCGACGGCGAGCCGTGTAGGTTGTTGTAGGCGTATCAACTCTGCAACGATATGTCTGGCATAGTGATACCATGATGTCTCACCGCTTGCGCTTAGATGATAGAGTCCGCTGGTGTTGCGTAGCAGGGTCAATTTTTCATCATTATTTTTTGATAATAATTGGCATGTGATGTCGCTGATTTCTTTTGTCCAGGTTGGTGCGCCAATCTGGTCAGAAACGATATTAAGTGTATCGCGTTCGCCAGCTAGTCGGATAATGGTTTTCAAAAAGCTGTTGCCATGACTGCTGTAGACCCAACTGGTACGAAATATCCAGTATGCTTCGCAGGCATTGGCAATCGCCTGTTCACCTGCCAGCTTACTTTCCCCATAAGCATTGATGGGGTGAGTGATATCGGTTTCGCGATAAGGTGTTGTGGCACGACCATCGAAAACATAGTCAGTCGAATAGTGGATCAGGCCAGCGCCCAAGCGTTGTGCTTCTTCGGCCATGATGCGGGGAGCTTCAGCATTGATGCAAAAGGCTAGTTCACGTTCTGTTTCCGCGTGGTCGACGGCAGTGTATGCGGCAGGATTGATGATCAACTGTGGTTGCTCACGACGGATGACGTCACGTATCTGATTTAGATCGGCAAGATCCATTTGTGCACGCGAGACGGCGACTACTTCGCCTAGATGTTGCAGAGCGGGTAAAAGTTCATGACCTAGTTGTCCACTATGTCCTGTCAGCAGAATTTTCACTGTGATAAGTCCTAATCTGATTCGAGAATGTCGTCATTATGCCTGCTACATGAGACTCTATGTAGAGAGTTTGTTTTAGAGATAATTGTTATGTCACATATCAGGATGAGGTTGATATGTGCTTGACTCGTACTTGCTTGTATATCAAGGAGAAACTTTAGTCTGCTCAGTACGAAAGCCATTAGGGTTGGTCATTTGCCAACGCCATACATCTTCACACATGGTCTGTAATGAACGTTTTGCTTCCCATTGAAGTAAGGACTTGGCTAATGTCGGATCAGCATAGTAAGAAGCGATATCTCCTGGGCGACGTGGTTTTATCTCGTAAGGTAATGGGCGTGCGCAGGCAACCTCAAATGCATTGATGACTTCCAATACGCTACGACCTTGACCCGTGCCCAGATTGATGGGTATGCATTGTGGTGTTTGCAGATGCGTCAGCGCAGCGAGATGACCTTCGGCAAGATCGCAGACGTGTAGATAGTCGCGGATGCCAGTACCATCAGGTGTTGGATAGTCATTACCCCAGACATTGATATGACTGCGTTGTCCAATGGCGACTTGTGCAATGAAAGGCATCAGATTGTTGGGAATACCTTGAGGATCTTCTCCTAGCAAACCACTGTGATGAGCACCTATGGGATTAAAATAACGTAACAGCGTAATACACCACTCTGGATGTGCATGATGAAAGTCGCGTAGTATATCTTCCACCATTGCCTTGCTACGACCGTAGGGGCTTTGTGGCGATAATGGATGCTGTTCTGTCAGCGGCAGGTGTTGTGGTATGCCATAGACTGTGGCAGATGAGCTAAACACTAATGTATGCACGTTGGCAGCCCCCATAGCTTCCAGCAGGCGCATGGTGCCGATCACGTTATTATCGTAATAATGGAGTGGTTGAGCGACAGATTCCCCAACGGCTTTGAGTCCTGCAAGGTGAATGACAGCATGACATTGATATTGGTGTAGGCTTTGTTCCAGCAAGGTACGATCACGGGTATCGCCACGTACTACTGCAACGGGTTGGCCGGAAATGGTTTCTACGCGACGGACGGCCTCTTGGTGGCTATTGCAGAAATTGTCATAAATGACAACACTGTGCCCAGCATTGAGGAGTGCAACGCAGGTGTGCGTACCAATGTAGCCGGCACCGCCTGTAACAAGTATATTCATTGCTATTTCTTACTGGCTGTAGGAACACTACGGATTATGTCAGATTCTTGTGAGAACTTGCCTAAGTTTTGACAATAAATATGTTTTTTTATCCGGAAGTCTTAATTTTGGCTGAATGGTGTTTCGAACAGGCTTATCCTGTTGGGAGATAAAGAAATGCCAGGCTTTAATGAGATGGATGGGTTGTTATTGCCACTTTTTTTGTGGGCGTGAGAAAATGTACGGCCTGTCAGTAGGTAGTAGCGTAGTGCATGTTAGTGCACTCGAAAACGCTGGATTGCCGCATGCGGCAAGATAACAGATACAAGAATGATTCATGCAAGATAAGTCATTCGGATAGTGTTGGATTGTTTATCGCGCACATGCATTGTCATCACATGGAACAAAAATGGACGATATTTCAAACGGAGTACTGCAACCTGTACATGAGGAGATGCCCTCTGTATCTTCGGTATCGCCGTCAACGACATCCAGGCGTTTTGAGATTCTGGAAAAAGGTATTCGCCGGCTTGCCGGGAAAGCGATTGCTGACTTCAACATGATTGAAGAGGGTGATCGCATCATGGTGTGCATGTCAGGTGGGGCTGATAGCTACACCATGCTGGAAACTTTACGCTATCTAAAGCGGGTTGCGCCAGTGCACTTTGATGTCGTCGCCGTCAATCTGGATCAGAAGCAACCAGGGTTTCCTGAACATATCTTGCCTGAATACCTGGAAAAAATTGGTGTGGAATACAAGATTGTTCAGGAAGATACCTATAGTATTGTGACATCAAAAATTGCTCCTGGAAAAACAACATGCTCACTTTGTTCGCGATTACGCCGAGGCATTTTGTACAGAACGGCAAAAGAAATTGGCGCGACAAAAATTGCATTGGGGCATCACAGGGACGATATTTTGCATACATTCATGCTGAATATGTTTTATGGTGGAAAAATTAAAACTATGCCACCTAAGCTATTAGCGGATGATGGACTCAATACGGTGATCAGACCTTTGGCATATTGTCGGGAAGCCGATATCAAGAAATACGCTGCTACCATGCAGTTTCCCATCATTCCCTGCAACTTATGCGGTTCACAGCCAAATCTACAAAGACAGGCAATGCGTAAGATGATGGATCAATGGGAACAAGAAAATCCTTTATGGGTCAAAAGCATGTTTACGGCAATGTCCAATGTTGTTCCTTCTCATATGTTGGATCGGGAACTATTTAACTTTGATGCCCTCAGTATAGAGGGCAAACAATCAATTAAGGGAGATATCCTGTTTGACAAGGATGACTCCTTGCCTGAAGCAGAAGTTGCCATTCAGTTTGTTCAGAACATATCAGCGTCTATTTAAATTTTTTTACCAAGGATGCCAGCCAAAGATGTATAAATTGTCATACGAGGGAAAGTTACATAAGCTCCATAAGCGATATAAGCCGAGAGGCGTTTGAGAGGGTTGAAGTCGATCCTGACAAGTGCGCGCAAGATAATGAAGCCCCGCAAAGTTGAGTGATACGAGATATGTTGTGCGAAAGCTATAGTTTGAAAAGTGTCGAAGACTTTGGAAAAACTGTGAGCGTCAGTCAGCTCAATACCTAATTTTCAGAATTTAGCTTTCCTCGCGTTGCTCTGACGAAGAGAAAAAATTAGGGTGCGTAGAAAAGATATTGGGGGATGGGTTCTGAGCTCAGGTACAATACGCACTCATAAATTGCCACCAGGAAATACATGATAAATTATGTCCGAATCTCGCGCTAAACTTCGATTGGGCGCCTTAGTTGCCCTCGTCGTGGGTTCCATGATTGGTGGTGGGATATTTTCAATTCCGCAGAACATGGCCGCAAGTGCTGGTGTCGGTGCCGCGCTGATCGGTTGGGTAATTACCGCCGTGGGCATGTTAACTTTGGCCTTCGTGTTTCAAACCTTGGCCAATCGCAAGCCAAACTTGGATGGCGGTGTTTACGTTTATGCTAGGGCTGGGTTCGGCGACTACATGGGCTTTTCGTCCGCCTGGGGTTACTGGATCAGCGCCTGGTTGGGTAACGTCGGGTACTTCGTGCTGTTGTTCAGCACCCTCGGTTACTTCGTTCCAATCTTTGGTGAAGGTAATACGCCGGCGGCGGTGGTTGGTGCCTCGGTGCTGTTATGGGCTGTGCATTTCCTGGTGCTGCGCGGCATCAAGGGAGCCGCGTTTATTAACCTGGTGACCACGGTCGCTAAGGTGGTGCCGCTGGTGCTGTTCGCACTGGTGACACTGTTTGCATTCAAATTGGATATCTTTACCGCCGATATATGGGGCAGTCAGAGCCCAGCCCTGGGCACAGTAATGAACCAAGTGCGTAACATGATGCTGGTCACCGTTTGGGTATTCATTGGAATCGAAGGTGCCAGTATTTTCTCGGCACGGGCAGAAAAACGCACAGACGTGGGCAGAGCCACCGTGATCGGTTTCATCACCGTGCTCCTGTTTTTGGTGCTGGTCAATGTACTGTCCTTAGGAATCATGACCCAGCCGGAACTAGCCAAATTACAGAATCCGTCCATGGCCGCCGTTTTGGAGCATGTGGTAGGGCATTGGGGAGCGGTCCTGATCAGCGTCGGTTTGATCATCTCGCTATTGGGGGCGTTGCTGTCATGGGTGTTGTTGTGTGCCGAAATCCTGTTCACCGCCGCCAAGGACCACACCATGCCGGCATTCTTGCGCAAGGAAAACGTCAATCATGTACCGGCCAACGCCCTGTGGTTGACCAACGCGATGGTTCAGGTGTTCCTGGTCATCACGCTATTTTCCCACAGCACATACCTGTCGCTGATTTACCTCGCTACCTCGATGATTCTGGTGCCCTATTTGTGGTCGGCGATGTATGCGGTGATGTTGGCGGTGCGCGGCGAAGCCTACGAAAACGCCCTGGGCGAGCGTAAGAAAGACCTGTTTATCGGTATGGTCGCGCTGGTGTATGCGGTTTGGCTGCTATACGCCGGAGGCACTAAATACCTGTTGTTGTCTGCCCTGCTCTATGCCCCTGGCGCGATCTTGTTTGCCAAAGCTAAGCATGAACTGGGCAAGCCGGTTTTCAGCGCTGTTGAGAAATTGGTTTTTGCTGCGGTGGTCATTGGCGCCTTGGTGGCGGCTTATGGACTCTACAATGGCTTTCTGAGCATATCATAACCCCTCGTTTGTGTTTACTGGAGAAGTTAATTAATGACCACGGAAAAAATAAAATATGGCGTACATTCTGAGGTTGGCAAGCTGCGCAAAGTCATGGTGTGTGCGCCAGGGTTGGCTCACCAGCGGTTGACCCCCAACAACTGCGATGAACTGCTGTTCGATGATGTGCTTTGGGTTGCCCAGGCTAAGCGTGACCATTTCGATTTCGTGACCAAGATGCGCGAGCGGGATATCAATGTGCTGGAAATGCACAACTTGCTGACCGACATCGTCGCCATTCCCGAGGCTCTGGACTGGATCTTGGAGCGCAAAATCACCGCCAACAGTGTCGGTATCGGTCTGCTCAATGAAGTCGGCTCGTGGCTGCGAAGTCTGGAGCCGCGTAGCCTTGCCGAGTTCCTGATCGGCGGAGTGTTGGCCGACGACCTGCCTACCAGCTTCGGTGGTAAAACTCTCGAAATGTACCGCGACTTCCTTGGTCATTCGAGCTTCATCTTGCCGCCGTTGCCCAACACGCAGTTCACCCGAGACACTACGTGCTGGATCTACGGCGGCGTGACGCTAAATCCGATGTACTGGCCGGCGCGGCGTCAGGAAACTTTATTGGCCAGCGCCGTCTACAAGTTCCACCCCGAGTTTCGTCATGCCGACTTCCAGGTGTGGTATGGCGACCCGGATTAGGAACATGGCAGCGCTACTCTTGAAGGCGGCGATGTGATGCCGATCGGCAACGGCGTGGTGTTGATCGGCATGGGCGAGCGTTCATC
>JAATGO010000371.1 GCA_015654605.1 Betaproteobacteria bacterium | reverse complement strand
CGCAGTAAATAATTGTCGTGGCGATTGCGTCAGGAGTTCAATGCCATTGTCCGTTACCAGCACCGTTTCACTAAACGCAATGCCAGCAGCAGAAACATACATATGAAATACCATACCTGCCTGTAATACCCAATCTGCATTTGGAAGAAACACGCGAGAGAAATCACTGGTACGTGGCGTCGACAAGGGGAAATAACCCAATGAATATCCAGAGATATTGGAATATGTTGTACGCAAACCTTGAGCCAATATATCGTTACGTACCATCGCATCCAGATCAGCAGCACGCGCACCAGGCCGCATGGCAGCAAATTGACGATCCTGAATCTCCAACAAGCATTGGGCGATATGACGTTGTTCAGGGCTACTACCACCAATTGCGACAGGCCGCATCAATCGTGCACTATACCCATTGACCAACGGTAGCAACTCCAAATGCAAAATCTCACCTGCGACCATGGGATGGGCATGCAGATTGCCATGCAGAAAAGCATCACCGGTTCCTGATGTGATAATGCCGGCACGGCTGGTGTCAGCACCCAGACGCATCAGTGTCGCATGTACCACAGCAGCTGCCTCGCGCGCGCTGCTTCCCACCCCTGCATGCGCCACAGCATCTGCCATGGCAATGTCTCCATATTCAGCTGCTTTACGTATATAGGTAATTTCTTGAGGAGATTTACTTGCACGAATCTCTGCCAATACACCAGAGAAATCAACGAACCTAGCATCGGGTAGCAATTGCTTGATACGTCGAAACCGTTTAATCGTCATGCAATACGACTCTTCATCGAGTCCGATATTATGAGATGACCATCCCTTTTTCTTTATCAGATCAGTAATAATAACCAATGGCTCTTCCCAATCAGAGAAACCGATATGCTCAGTCAGCCAAGTATGTTCCTGAAAAGGCCCTTCATCCACTGCACGCAGTATCATGATGGGATCCCCTTCCAGGGGCAACACACATGCCCGATACATATTTTCAGAAATGCTGAAACCAGTTAAATAAAACAGAAATTCTGTCTGATCAATTAACAAGACATCGATACCGCGCTGCTGCATATGACTGCGGACAGTAGCAACACGCGCCTGATATTCTTCAGGGCTAAACAATAAATGTGCAGTGGTAGACATAATAATGAGTAAGAATCAGGAGGAAATGAAAATAAGAAATTAAATAGCCGTCAATGCCATTTGAATAAATCAGTCACGACGACCAACAGCATTAGCAGCCAATAAACAAAGAATGGAAACGACCACTAACAAAGCACTCACAGCAGCAATTTTGGGATCCAACTGGAACAATACGGAATTCCAGATCCGCACCGGCAGTGTCTGTTGATCGGTGCCTGCCAGGAACATGGCAATGAGCAATTCGTCGAAAGAACTCAGAAAGGCAAAAATACAGGCCGAAAGTACTCCAGGAGCAATCAACGGTAACGTAATACGTCTAAATGCTGTGATGCGATTCGCCCCCAGACTCAGTGCCGCAGATTCCAGACGTTCATCAAATCCTTGCAGTGACGCTGATAAGATAATCACGGCGACCGGAATCGAGACGATCACATGCCCAATCACAATCGGCAAAACTCCATCCACCAGTTTGATATCTGCGAAAAAGAAAAACATAGCAATCGCAGAAATGACATTGGGAACAATCAATGGTAGTAGTACCAGCGCATACATGGCCTGCTTAAAACGAAACTGATGTCTTACCAAGGCCAACGCTGCCAATAAACTGATTCCTACTGCAACCAATGTTGAAAGCAATGCGACTTTCAGACTAAGCCCGATAGATCCTAGCCAGGCACTATCACCGAGTATCGATTTAACCCAGCGTAATGAATAACCAGGCGGAGGAAATGAAAGATAATCCGCACTGGTAAGCGCTAGTGGGAAAATAATCAAGATGGGCAAGGCAAGGAACAGTAGTACCAAGGCCGCCATAAATACGACCGGGAAAGTCGGTGTGCGAGATGTCATGGTTTAGCCTCGAACAAACGCTGTAAGCCAATCATACGCTGATAGATGAAAAACAGTACTAAAGTACAGACCAAGAGTACCGTCGATAACGCCGATGCAAAACCCCAATCAAAATACGTTTCTACCTGACTCTCAATGACCATCGAAATCATGCTGTCCTGCTGATTTCCCATCAGCGCAGGGGTAATGAAAAAACCCAATGAAAGAATAAATACCAGCAGACAGCCCGCTGCTACACCTGGCAAACTCAATGGAAAAAAGATACGCCAGAATGCACGTAAGCGAGAGGCGCCAAGACTTTCTGCCGCACGCAATAGCCGTGTATCAATGCCACGCATGACGCTGTATAGCGCCAGTACCATATAAGGCAGCAGGATATAACTCATGCCGATCAACACGCTGGTGCGGTTATACATCATGGCAAGTGGTTTCTCAATCACGCCTAAGGCCAACAGTAATTGATTAATAATACCGTCAGTACCGAGCAACACCATCCATGCATAGGTGCGTACTAATACACTGGTGAAATAGGGAACGATAACCAAAATCATTAATAATGATGCCAGTCGCGCCCTAATCTGGGAGAGGAAATAGGCCAAAGGATATGCCAGCAATAAGGAAACAACTGTCACCATTGCTGCGATTTCAAAGGTGATATAAACCACCTCCAAATATGTTGTTTCGTGAAACAGGCGCGAGTAATGCTTCCATGTCAGAACAGGATCAAACACACTGCGTGCCAACATATTCCCAAGCGGGAATATGAAAAATACAGCAAACAGCAGCAGTGTCGGTAACAATAGCCAGAATGCGACTGGAATCTTGCGATGACCAACTCTGGAAACAAGTGCCGTCATACCGAGACCTCATCCTCGTCTGGCACCAGCCATACACTTTCTGGCTGCCATTGCAAACGTAGCTCCGTACCAATTTGCCATGCTGCCGTGTGTGTTGTATTAGGTGATTGTGCCTGCAACAAGCTGCCATCAGCCAATGCCACACTCAGCTTGATCATATGCACTAAATACAGCATGTCCACAATCGTGCCATTAACCTGGTTACCTATGGCATTAGACATCGTCTTGCCGGACGTATCCACATCATCGATAATCGTGATTTTTTCTGGGCGCAAAATACCGCAGACCTTGCTTCCGATTGACAATAATTCTTTTCCGCTGGCACAAATACGTTGCCCATTGTGTAAAGCAACAACGCAAGCATTGCCATCATGTTCAGCAACGACGCCATGCAGACTATTTGACTGTCCGATAAATTGTGCCACCCATTTACTGGCAGGATGGTTATAAATGGTGGCAGGTGAGGCAATCTGCGCAATACCGCCATTTTGCATGACAGCGATACGATCTGACATGGTCAATGCTTCTTCCTGATCATGTGTCACAAAGACGAGCGTCGCGCCAGAATGGCGATGCAGCCGCTTAATTTCCAGTTGCATCTGTTCACGCAAATTTTTATCCAGTGCCCCCAATGGTTCATCCATCAATAATGCCTGTGGTTCAAACACCAATGCACGTGCCAATGCAATACGCTGTTGCTGACCACCTGACAATTCCTTGGGAAATCTGGCTCCCTTGTCTTCCAGCTGCACCAGCACGAGACTGGCACGTACCCGCTTTGCAATTTCTGCTTTACCCATCCCTCGCATTTCCAGAGGAAAGGCCAGATTCTGCGCTACGGT
>JAATGO010000396.1 GCA_015654605.1 Betaproteobacteria bacterium | reverse complement strand
AGCCTGCCATATTTTGTTCAAGAATGGCAGTTTTGGATTTGCTACTACGTGCGGCGAATCATTGTATCGCTGTAGTTCACTAACCTCCGTTTCCTGCTGTAGAAGAGAAATTTCTGGATGAGTTGTGACAGCGGGGGGCATGAATTACTCCTGCGAAACTAAATACTACTGTGGTGCACGCTTGCCATCGGCATCGAGTGCAATCCAATAGTGCTCTAACTTTAACTCTTTCAATGCTGCGTTGAGATATCGCGCATCAAACCATTTTTCAATATCAAATTTCGAACCACGCAACAATCCTAAACTTTCCGCCAAATTTTGCGTGTCTTTATACTGCGCAACAAAAAATGGATCAAGTAACGGACTTAAACGATCGCTCAATGGACGATCACCATAATCCTCTTTTAATTGCGGATAAGTGCGATAGCTACTAGTCCAGATAGTGTAAACATCATCCCTGTGATCTGGGATAGATCCCCAATACGCAGCCTTCACCAGCACCTTGACGAAACGAGCAGTAGTCTCTGGATATTTTTCGGAAAATGCTTCACGTACCAGTATCCCAGCCTGCGCTGTTTGTCGTGGTGGCTGACCATGCGTCGAGTAGACTATCCGTGCTGATCCCAGATCGCGTAAATTGAGTACTTCACTTCCACCAAATACCGCATTAACATCACCAGCAACCAGCGCTGCAGCAGCAGTGGAATGATCCAGATTGATGCTGTGGATATCCTTCTCTGTCATACCATGCGCTGCCAAAATACGAATGACTTGCAAATGAATATAATTACCTTTAAAAAAAGCAACCTTTTTATCGCGTAAGTCTTGAACTGATCGAATAGGTGAGTTTGTTCGTACTACCAGATAAGCGTTTTCCATCTTGTTGGCAGGGAGGATCAATCGCGTACGCATACCGGAAGAACGTCCGATAATCGATAAAGTCCCCATTACCAGAAAAATCAATCTGATCATTTGCCAGTGCCTGCCCTACTGCTGGCCCACCTCCTTTAAATCCAGGAAATTCGAAACGGACACCATCCTTGCTAAACTCTTGTTCCAACAACTGATGAGCACGAGCAATTCCCACAGCACCCCAAACAGTCTGAATCGATCCTGAATAAGCAGGAGCACCTATGCGAATTACCGCAGGAGGTATTTCTGCTCGTCCTACCTGAGTCAACAGTAATGCCAGCAGAAATACCGATATCACTGCCCTCAATATTTTCAACATCGGATGCTTCAGGAAACTTCCTACACTACTTTTTTCAGATAAAAACTGCTTCATGCAGCTAAAGCCTTTGATTTCTCTTCAGCAGATTGCTGGACGTAACGATTAACCGGATATGGCAGTCCTAAATTTCCTCGCAAGGTGGTCGATTCGTACTCTGTACGGAAAATACCACGCTGCTGCAAGATAGGGACAACCTTTTCAACAAAGTCTTCCAATCCTTTTGGTTGTAGATAGGCATGTAAAATAAAACCATCGACCACTTCATCTTCAAACAATTTCTGAAGTCGATCAGCAATCTGTTCTGGCGTTCCCACAAACTGGTCACCTGGATTGGACGCATACAAGGCCAACTGCCGTAAAGTCCAGTTATTTTCTTTGGCCTTTTTCTTATAATGATCAGCAGTCGATTTAAAGCTGTCTTTCCCGATATCTCCTAAATCTGGCAAAGGTTCATCTAGTGGAAATTGAGAAAAATCGAAGAAACTAAAATATCGGCTCAGATATTTAACCGCAATATTTACATCGAGAAACTCACTGACTTCCTGATATTTACGGCGAGCCTCTTCCTCGGTATCACCCAGCACGACAGTAATTGAAGGAAAGATAAGGATATCATTAGGCGAGCGACCATACTTTACTGCACGGCGCTTGATATCATCATAATAAGCCTTGGCTGCAGGTACATCTGCCACACTTCCAGAAAAAATCGCATCTGCCTCACGCGCTGCGAGATCACGTCCTTCCTCTGAAGCGCCGGCCTGGAATACGATAGGCCGTCCTTGAGGAGAACGTTCCATGTTCAGCGGACCTTGCACACCGAAAAATTCACCTTTGTGATTCAGCGTATGCATCTTATTGAAGTCGACGTATTGCCCAGTTTCTTTGTTGCGTACAAAGGCATCGTCTTCCCATGAATCCCATAACCCTTTGACCACTTGAATGTATTCTGCCGCAATACGGTATCGCGTACTATGATCATACAGTTGTTCTCCACCGTGATTACGCGCATGCCCTTCTAACGCGCCAGTCACGGCATTCCATGCAGCACGTCCACCACTTAACTTGTCCAGTGATGCTAACTGACGTGCTGTAGTAAACGGCTCGCTGAACGAAGTGGTCATGGTACCCACCAATCCAAGATGCGTCGTCGTAGCAGCTACCGCCGATAAAGCAGTGATCGGTTCCAGGCGACTTAAAAAATAGGGGGTCGAATCTTTAGTAATAAAAGTAGAGTCAGCAATAAATCCAAAATCAAATTTCCCTTTTTCTGCCAAGCGCCCTGCTTCGATAAATGCATCGATATTCACGGCACTATCAGAAGCAGTATCAGGATGCCGCCAAGCCTGCACATGGGATCCAATTCCAGACAAAAAGGCAGCCAGCCGTATCTTTCTTTTCTTTTTTCCCGACATATTACCTCTCCTTTTTTAGCTTCTATTATTCATGATATGCGCTATCACTCATTTCATACGGGTTGCTACCAACATTTTAGAGAGAACGCATCTCAACAATAAAATGAGTTCTAAGAACTATGTAATATATTAAAAAACAACAACATTGCGAACGAATAAAACCAACTACATATATATCTATTTCAACTAGACTTGCTCACAGCGACATCTACAATGTCTAGAATCCATTTCATCAATAGACATGAGATACGTTTTATTACCCCAAAGCATAGAAATAAAAATGCCATCCTGCGTAAGTCAGGATGACATTTCAATCTACAGAGCAGTAATTGATGAGCAACTTCTCTTTATTTTTTCTGCGGTTCCGATACTAGGGCTATTTTTGAGAAACCTGCATCGTTAATATCCCCCATGGTTTCAATCACCTTTCCATAGGCAAGTCCTTTATCGCCACGGATATTAATACGACGTTCCTTATCCCCCGCAGACTCTTTTGTTAACGCCGCAATCAATGCGTCCTTGCTGACGGCAGTCTTGTCGACAAATAGTTGACCATCTCCATTCAGGCTCACTGCAATCGGCGGTTTTTCTTCCTTCAAAGGTTTGGCATTACTCGTTGGCAAATCAACTTTTACACCTTGTGCCATGAGTGGTGCCGCAACCATAAATACGATCAGTAGTACTAACATCACGTCCACCAATGGTGTCACATTGATGTCACTCACAGGACCACCACCGATCTGATGATTATTTCCATTTGACAGTTTCACTCCCATGATCAAGCTCCTTGTGCCGCCAGTTTATTTCCTGACTTATGACTGTGAACATGCTGTTCCAAACTAACAAGATGCTCAGATGACGCATCATGCTGATTCTCAGCATCACCATCTTCAGGAATCGTCTCACCAGATTCCAATTGACGCGACAACTGCACTTCAGTAATGCCGATGAGAGTCGCTAAGCGGTTGTTATAACTGTTGAGTGCCCCCGATGCCCTGTTATATGCAATCACAGCAGGAATAGCCGCGACCAAACCCAACGCTGTCGCAAACAAAGCTTCCGCAATACCTGGAGCCACTACCGATAAACTTGTATTATTAGATGCAGCGATGCCCTGAAACGCGTTCATAATGCCCCATACAGTCCCCAGCAAGCCAACAAATGGAGCAACAGAACCCACTGTCGCCAAAACCGATAAACCATGCTGCATTTTTTCAATTTCGATCCCAGTAGCAATTTGTCCAACACGATGAATACGTTCTTTCAAGCTGTCGCGACTGGCTTCACTTTGATACAAGTCGTGCTTATGCGTTTCCCGCCATTCGCCCACGATTGCACGATAAATCTT
>JAATGO010000325.1 GCA_015654605.1 Betaproteobacteria bacterium | reverse complement strand
TTCATCGCCAGCTTGCGATATGCCTTCTTTATCTCTTCTTCGGACGCGTTTTTCGCTAGCCCTAGTACTTCGTAAAAATCACGTTTTGCCATGTTGTAAAGCACCTTGTCATGTCGTTCTACATCATTTCAGCGTCAGTGAATCGCCTGACGTTCACCACGCGATTACGCTACGGCAGAGCTAAATACACGACCTGCAACATACCTAGTCGCTCTCTGAAAACAATGTGAAAAAGCCGAGAAACGGTCTCTCAACCATCTGGCTCGGCGTGTCGTGCAGCAAAACTGACGACGCTATCACTTCTCACACATCAATTGGCATGGCCATATTCCAGTAAACCAACACACGGACATGCCAACTAATGCAACGCTATGCTACGTTATTTCACTTCTTTAAAATCAGCATCGACAACATCATCATCCTTAGGTGGTGCTTCACCTGCTTCTGCTCCACCGCCAGCTGCAGCTTGCTGCGCTTGCTGATCTGCATACATCTTCTCACCAAGTTTCTGAGCAGCAACAGTCAATGCGGCTGATTTGGCATCAATCGCAGCTTTATCATTTTCCTTCAACACTTCTTCCAACTCTTTGAGGGCATTTTCAATCGCTGTTTTTTCACCTGCTTCCAGCTTGTCACCGTGTTCCGTCAGCGCTTTACGCGTTGAATGCACTAATGCATCACCTTGGTTGCGTGTTTCAGCCAATTCTTTGAGACGTTTGTCTTCATCAGCATTAGCTTCTGCATCGCGCACCATTTTTTCAATTTCTTCTTCACTCAGGCCTGAATTCGCCTTGATGGTGATCTTGTTTTCCTTGCCTGTTGCCTTGTCTTTGGCGCCAACGTGCAAAATCCCATTGGCGTCGATGTCAAACGTGACTTCGATCTGTGGTGTTCCACGTGCTGCTGGTGGAATCCCTTCCAGATTAAACTCACCCAATGCCTTGTTACCGGCAGCCATTTCACGTTCGCCTTGGTACACCTTGATGGTCACAGCAGGTTGGTTATCATCTGCTGTCGAGAAAACTTGACTGAATTTGGTAGGAATCGTCGTGTTTTTCTTGATCATCTTGGTCATCACGCCGCCCATGGTTTCAATTCCCAATGACAATGGCGTCACGTCCAACAGCAACAAATCTTTGCGGTCACCAGACAATACAGACCCTTGAATCGCAGCACCCACAGCTACAGCTTCATCAGGATTAACATCCTTACGAGGTTCTTTACCAAAAAATTCCCGTACTTTTTCCTGTACTTTAGGCATACGAGTCATACCACCTACGAGGATGATATCGTCAATATCAGAGACCTTGACACCAGCATCCTTGATAGCAATCCGGCAAGGCTCAATTGTTCTGGCAATTAACTCTTCAACCAGAGACTCCAGCTTGGCGCGCGTTATTTTCAAGTTTAAGTGAACCGGCGCGCCATTTGCCATGGCGATATATGGCTCATTGATTTCCGTTTGTTGCGACGAAGACAGTTCAATTTTGGCACGCTCAGCAGATGCCTTGATCCGTTGCAGGGCAATAGCATCCTTGGATAAATCCAAGCCATTGATTTTTTTGAATTCTTCAATGATGTAGTCAATGATCCGCTGATCGAAGTCTTCTCCACCAAGGAATGTATCACCGTTGGTAGACAATACCTCGAACTGTTTCTCACCATCAACATCAGCAATTTCAATAATCGACACGTCAAAGGTACCGCCACCAAGGTCATATACGACAATCTTGCGATCGCCTTTATCAGTCTTGTCCAGACCAAATGCCAACGCAGCAGCGGTAGGCTCATTAATGATGCGCTTAACGTCCAGACCGGCAATACGCCCAGCAGCTTTGGTAGCCTGGCGCTGCGCGTCATTAAAATACGCCGGAACCGTGATCACGGCTTCTGTTACCTCTTCGCCCAGATAGTCCTCCGCAGTTTTTTTCATTTTGCGCAAGACTTCAGCAGAAATCTGTGGGGGAGCTAATTTATTATCGCGAACACTGACCCATGCGTCGCCATTATCAGCCTTCACAATTTGATAAGGCATCAAAGAAATGTCTTTTTGCACTTCCTTTTCATCAAATTTGCGACCAATCAGACGCTTGGATGCGTAAATCGTGTTTTTCGGATTAGTCACCGCCTGACGCTTCGCAGGAGCGCCAACCAATATTTCCCCATCTTCCTGATAGGCAATAATGGAAGGGGTGGTACGTGCACCTTCCGAATTTTCGATCACCTTAGGCTGTCCGCCTTCCATCACTGCTACGCAGGAATTTGTTGTTCCCAAGTCAATGCCGATAATTTTTCCCATGATTTTCCTTCAATCCTTAAGTCCTGGCTAGCAGAACGACAGTAGTTTAGATATTCTTAATATGTGGAGAAAAATGACACTTTCAAGCACTCAATCACGCTAAAAAGCAATTTTTATACCGAATTATTTGCCTTGTGCCACCGTTACCAACGCTGGACGCAACAACCGATCCGAAATGGTGTAGCCTTTTTGTAATACTGCGACGACAGTATTCGACTCCTGTTCCGCAGGAACTGCTGAGATTGCCTGATGCTTCATTGGGTCAAGCTTTTCCCCGGCAGCTGGATGAATTTCAAGCAATTTATTTTTTTCAAAAGCGGCACAAAGTTGTTTGAGCGTCATATCTACGCCTTCCTTCAACGACTCTATTGATGGCGTTTCCACCTTCAATGCCATTTCTAGGCTATCCATGACGGGCAAAAGCGCCTCTGCAAAGCTTTCAATGGCAAATTTATGCGCGCGGCTAATATCTTCCTGGGCACGACGACGCATATTTTCTGTTTCTGCCTTAGCACGCAAAAAAGCATCCTGTGCCTCTGCCAACTTAGCTTCTGCAGCAGCTAGCTTAGCAACGATTGCTCCGGCCCCATCTTCTGCGGCCTTTGCCTCTGTGTCAGAGCGACTATCTGTCGCTGTCGCAGGCTGTTGTGCGTCCTGCCCACTTGCTCCCCCCTGGGACTGAGCTTCAGTTTGGGGCTGTGCCGGTGACTCTACCTGGTTATCCGTTTGTTTATTCATATCGTCCATCTTGACTAAGCTCCTACCATTTAATGACGCATCAATTAAGTTTGGTCATGTAAATGGGGCTTACCCTTATCTTTTCAAGGGATACTCTGTGAGAAATTCCCGACCACTGCCATGCAACACACATCGACAAAATATCGCATACTGCCGCGATCACGACCTTTCGAGCATGTAGCAATGCCCTCGCTCGGCGCCCCCTCATTTTCTGTTTTTACTATACTTTCTCATCGGAAATGCTTAATGCAATACATTCTCTGACTTGTTTTGACTATCTTATTTTGGACAGTCTAGCAGTGATGATCCCCATTATCACTGCAATACATCAAACAATGGCGTAGTTTTACCTCTATTTCTTGGATTTCCTGCTTTTTTACTGCCCTGCCCCAAACCGCCGAGCTCTAAGTGCGGACTCCTGCGCTGCTAATGGCTCTTCAGGGACGAGCTCTGCATCAGCACCCGCTACCCAGCCAGCCATATGCTGCTGCACAATTGACAGCATAGCTCGCCCCCATGCAGGAGAATCGTTGAGACAGGCAATAAAGTGGAATTCTTGACCGCCAGCATGCAAAAATTCACGCCGCGCCTCTATCGCAATTTCTTCCAGCGTTTCCAGGCAATCACTCGTAAACCCGGGACAAATGACATCGACCCGCTGTATACCGTGCTGCGCCATTTCTATCAACGTCGGCGCTGTATATGGTCGCAGCCACTCTGCCTTGCCAAACCGAGACTGAAAAGTAACGATGTATTCACTCTCGCTCAAGCCCAGAGCCTGTGCCAGCAAGCGCGCTGTTTTATGACATTCGCAATAATAGGGGTCGCCCAAAACAAGCGTTCGTTTGGGCACGCCATGAAAGCTCATCAACAACTTATCTGCTCGCCCATGCGTATTCCAATGTGACTGCACCGACTGGCGTAGTGCTTCAATATACGCGCTATGTTCATGATAATGCTTAATTAACCTCAATTCAGGCACATTACGTACCGTTGCATAATGTGCAAACACGGCATCAAAAATAGAGGCTGTCGTTGTCGCAGAATATTGCGGATACGCTGGCAATATGAGAATTCGCTCGCATCCCTGCTCTTTTAACTGGCTCAGAACATGAGATACCGATGGCTTTCCATAGCGCATGGCAAACGCGACTATCGTATCTGCCTGCCCATGCACACGATCCTGGGCTTCGAATAACGCCTGTAACATTGTGGCTTGCTGCGCTGTATACACCTTCAAAGGCGACCCTGCAGAAGTCCAGATCAACGCATATTTTTTAGCCGAACGACGCGCACGAAATGGCAAGATAATTCCATGAAGAATCACCCACCACAGCAGACGAGGAATTTCCACTACACGAGGATCAGACAAAAACTGTTGCAAGTACCGCCTTACTGCACTTGGCGTTGGGGCATCGGGGGTACCAAGATTGACCAATAGCACAGCAGTTTTGGGTAACGTACCATGTGTATACGCAGGCTCTTTACGAAAAGACATGGCATTTCCATTCGATTAAATATTTTACTGGCACTAGATCACTTTCTTTTTTAAGATGCCAGCAATTCA
>JAATGO010000329.1 GCA_015654605.1 Betaproteobacteria bacterium | reverse complement strand
GGCAAACCAAGGAAATAGGATGAATGAAATTCTGATGCGATTCGAACGTAGTAAAGCTCCTGCAGGATCAGATCTCCCGATCCTTTTGACGCCATCTCAAGCGAACCAAAATTTACTTGGCGCTGTGGAGAGTTTACGGCATGAAATTGATGAAGCACTTTTGGTGACTGGCGGGGTATTGTTGCGTGGATTTTCTGTTCCCGATGTGGCGACATTCCAGCAATTTGCCTCTTCCTTTGGGCATCCATTGTTGAAGTACGAGTTTGCTTCTACACCGCGGAGTGCGGTCTCATCGTCAGCAGGTGCAGGCGTCTACACTTCGACGGAATATCCCGCACATCAAAGTATTCCTATGCATAATGAACAAGCCTATACGCGCGAGTGGCCAATGAAAATATGGTTCCACTGTGTAACGCCATCCGCTGAAGGTGGTGAGACACCAATCGCAGATAGTAGAGGAGTTTATCGACGTATGCCAGCGAATATTCGTGAGCTTTTTGAACCGGGTATTTTATATGTGCGTAATTTTGGCGAGATGGATGTACCTTGGCAGAAGGTTTTTAATACAGAGAGTCGTGCAGAGGTCGAAGCATTTTGCAAACGGTCGCATATCACCTGGGAATGGAAAGAAGATGATGGCCTACGTACTAAGCAACTGTGTCAGGCGGTAGAAATTCATCCAGTTACACATGAGCCAGTCTGGTTCAATCAGGCACATTTATTCCATATCTCTGCCAGGGAAGCGGAAGAGCGGGAAGTATTGGAAGAGTTGTATGGGATCGAGAACTTGCCGCGCAATACCTTCTTTGCGGATGGATCGACAATCAGTGATGACATTTTCTCTCAAGTGCGTGCAGCGATTGATGAGGAAACTGTGCTGTTTCGTTGGGAAGAGGGGGACGTGATGATGCTGGATAACATGTTGGTTGCTCATGCGCGTTCTCCGTTCAAGGGGGCACGCAAGGTCGTCGTCGCCATGGCAGAACCGTACAACAATCTAGATCGTTTCTGATGACTGAAGACTGAGGGGTTTGATATGGCTCATATTACAAGAAAAAAATTGTCTACCACACGTCCAGATAACTTTGTTGATCATCTTCGAAATCTGGCGCAGACACGGTCAGAAGATGTTTGGTTAACGGTGGTAGATAACACCGAGGGGAAATCTGCAGAGCGAACATTTACCTATGCTGCCTTTGATCGTCGGGTTCGCTCTTTGGCGGCGCGACTGCAACAGTTGATTGGTAAACGGGAACGTGTTCTGATTATGTTGGATAACAACGAACACTATGCAGCGAGCATGCTGGCATGTTTTTATGCAGGAGTCATTGCCGTGCCAACATTGCCTCTAGAATTACATCGGCCACAGCAGCTCGAGCGTCAACTAAGTATTGTCGCGAACTCTCGCGCCTGCTGTGTACTTACTTCTTCAGAGTTTGTTGCAGGGATACATGCTGCGGGTGATCTGATGCAGGGGTTACTTATCATTGCCGCTGATACCGTGGATGATAACGCTGATATGTGGATATATCATTCTCCAGAGCCAGATGATATCGCCTTCTTGCAATATACCTCAGGCTCTATCTCTGCGCCGAAGGGCGTTATGGTGAGTCATCGCAATCTGTTTGCAAATGAGAAGGCGATTCAAGATGGCATGCAAATCAATGCAGAAGATAGATTTGTTTCCTGGGCGCCTCTCTATCATGACATGGGGCTAATTGGTGGGCTGCTGCAGCCCTTGTATAGCGCAATTCCTCTTGTATTAATTTCTCCACGCTATTTTCTGGAGCGACCCCGAAGATGGCTGGAACTGATTTCTCAATATCGTGGCACAGTCAGTGGCGGTCCTGATTTTGCTTATCGCCTTTGTATAGAGCGTATCAAGGCTGCACAGTTGGATGGGTTAGATTTGTCGATGTGGCGAGTTGCCTATACTGGCGCAGAACCTGTGCGCTACGACACCTGCGTACAGTTCTTACAATTTCTTGGGCCAGCAGGCTTACGTTCGGATGCGATGTATCCCTGCTACGGTCTGGCTGAGGCGACACTATTTGTCACGGGGGGGCAGCCTAGTACAGGGATGATCAATAACATGTTTTCAGCATCATCTCTTTCCAGGGGAGAGGCTATTCTCGGAGAAAATGAGATGCCGCTTGTGGGGTGTGGATCGGTTGGAAGAGGTCATCGTTTGCGTATTGTGAATCCAGATAGCATGTCAGTGTTGAGCGATGGGCATGTTGGAGAAATTTGGACGGCTGGTTCGAGTATCGGGATGGGGTATTGGGAGAACGATGATGCTACCCGGGCAACGTTTGTTGAGTGTGATGGTGAACGTTGGTTACGTACTGGCGATCTTGGTTTTGTTTACGAATCGCAGCTCTATGTGACAGGACGGATTAAAGATTTGATTATCGTTCGAGGACACAACATTTATCCCCAGGATATCGAACGTATTGTCGAGGCAGAGGTAGAGGCGGTTCGCAAGGGTCGTGTGGCAGCATTTTCAGTGGATAGCATCAAGGGGGAAGGTATTGGACTAGCGGTAGAGGTATCTCGTAGCATGCAAAAGCTCGTTTCACCACAACGCTTGGTAGAAGCACTTAGTATGGTGGTGAGTGAAGCAAGTGGAGAATCACTTGCTGTCGTGATGTTGTTGAATCCAGGGGTATTGCCTAAAACTTCTAGTGGAAAGCTACAGCGCCAAGCATGTCGATCAGGATGGATGCATCGTACACTCGATGCATATGCAATGTGGGCATATGGAGAGATGGTAGCTGGCACTGATGATGTCATGGGTAAAGCGCAATCACCGGATAGTGCTGTTGAATTGACGTTATCAACAATTTGGCAAGAGGTACTCAATAAGAATAAAGATGAAACTACTTCTGTGACATTGACTAAAAATAGTCATTTCTTTCTCTTGGGTGGAAATTCTCTTGCTGCAACGCAGGTTGCAGTACGTATTGCCGGGCAATGGAATATTGATTTCCCATTACGACTGTTATTTGAATTTCCACGGCTTGGTGATTGCGCCAAAAAGATTGAACAATGCTTAGGTACGCAGGCCACAGAAGTCATGACTGCGATGGTGCCTGTTCCGGAAAAAGCCAGAATAGGAGTTTTGCCATTATCGTCGGCACAGCAACGACAGTGGTTTCTTTGGCACCTAAATCCATCGAGTACAGCGTATCACATTGCACTTGTGCTTAAGTTTCAGGGACAGTTGGATGTATTGGCATTACAGAGGGCATTGGATGTCATGGTGGTACGACATGAGGCTTTGCGTACGATATTTCTGTCGTCTGATGACGGCGTAGGGCAGCAGTGGATTCTGCCTAATATGGCAGTGAAGCTTCATGTGGTAGAACTGGGACATGTATCAGAGGATAAGCGTCAGTTATATGCAGCAGAAGAAGCTCACCGTCTCAACGAACAGCCTTTCGATCTGACGCGTGGCCCACTACTACGTGTTGCACTTCTGCGTCTTATCCCAGAGGAACAGCAATTAGTATTGGTGATGCATCATATTGTGTCTGACGGTGTGTCGATGCAAATATTGATTGATGAGTTAGCAGCTTGTTATCAGGGTGCGGCAGATGCTTTGACTCCACTTACACTGCAATACGCTGATTATGCAGCATGGCAGTCAAATTGGTTGACTGGTGATCTACGCCAACAACAGCTTGATTATTGGTGTACCCAGCTAGGTAATGAGCATCCTATATTGGCACTGTCGAGTGATCATCCTCGTGCTGTAGTTGCCAGCTATCGGGCAGGACATCATGCATTTGCATTGCCAGCAGAACTTGTCGATAGGCTACGGCAGATTGCTGCTCATCATGGTGCCACGCTCTTTATGGCATTGTTGGCGGGTTTGCAGGCAGTGTTATATCGTTATACGGGACAAGAAGATATCCGCGTAGGAGTGCCAATTGCCAATCGTCATCATGGTGCTACTACAAGCATGATTGGTTTTTTCGTAAACACTATGGTGATACGTACGCTGATCGGTGGTCAAACTTCGTTGGCGCAGGTTGTCGAGAGGGTACGCGAAGCGGTATTGGGCAGTCAGGCAAACCAGGATCTTCCCTTCGAGCAGTTGGTAGAGAACTTACAGCCGGAACGTAGTTTGACGCATCCGCCATTGTTCCAAGTGTTGTTTAACCATGTACATGAAAATTTATATCATCTCGAACAGAGTACAGGCCTGAAAGTTTCCAGCGAAATCGTAGAGGGACAAGCTGCCCAGTTCGAGCTTTCAGTAGAGATTCGAGAACGCGCTGATGGCGTAATTTCAGTATATTTGATGTATGCCAGGGAATTATTTGAACCAGTTACGATGACACGGTTTGGCGAGCACTATATAAAGATGCTACAAGCCATTTCCGAAACACCTACACAGACGATTGCTGCGGTAGAAATTCTTACACTTGCTGAGCAGCAGGGATTACAGCGATGGGAAAGTGCCAGCGCAGGTTATCCTGCACAAGAGTTGGTACATCAACTCTTCGAAAAGCAAGTGGAACGGTATCCTCAAGCTATGGCATTACGGTTTGGTGAATTGAGTATCACTTATGCTGAGCTGAATGAACGTGCTAATCGCTTGGCACATTATCTGATTACACTTGGCGTGAAACCGGAGTCTTTGGTTGGCGTGGAGATGGAACGCTCCGTTCATATGGTACTGGCACTATTGGCGATTATGAAAGCAGGAGGCGCTTATGTACCGATAGATCCAGATCATCCGCTGGATCGTATTGTCTATATGGCCGAGGATAGTGGTATTCGTGTATTACTCACATCGCGCCATTTGCACGATAGACTGCCCTCTGGTTTGCCGTTGACAGTGATTGACGTCGATGAGCTTGATGTGAGCAGACAATCATCGGTTAATCCATGTGTCACTATGGATGGTGATAACCTCGTCTACGTAATTTATACATCTGGATCAACCGGACGTCCTAAAGGGGCTGCTAATCGACACCGTGCATTGTGTAATCGTTTGTCTTGGGGGCAACAGCATCAATCATTGGATGCTAATGATCAGGTCTTGCAGAAGACACCATTCAGTTTTGATATCTCGTTCTGGGAATTCTTTTGGCCGCTGACAACGGGCGCTACACTTGTCCTTTCTGGTCCAGGAGAACATCGCGATCCGGCGCGGTTAGTGGCATTGATTACACAGTATCAGATTAGCACAATTCATTTTGTGCCATCGATGCTGCAAGCTTTTCTGGCACACGATGGTGTTGCAACATGCCAAAGTCTCAAGCGAATTATCTGCAGTGGAGAAGCATTATCTACCGAGTTGCAAGGGAAGGTATTGAATATTTTTCCTCATGTGAAAGTACTTAATTTATATGGCCCTACTGAAGCAGCGATCGAAGTTACATGGTGGGATTGTCATGATGATGGGCAGGCAACGGTACCCATTGGGAAACCGATTGGAAATATCTCTACTCATATTCTTGATGGTGATCTGAATCAAGTACCACAAGGAGTCGCTGGAGAGCTTTATCTGGGAGGTATTGGCCTGGCGCGTGGATATTGGAATCGACCAGGTTTAAGTGCCGAGCGTTTTGTCGCGAATCCGTTGGCAAAGGATGATAGCCACTGCATACACTCAGCACGTTT
>JAATGO010000263.1 GCA_015654605.1 Betaproteobacteria bacterium | reverse complement strand
TATACACGAACATAGTTGCTTGTGCTGTTATTTTAACGAAATATTTTCGTGGTTTAGATAAAGGGGGATGATCATGGGAAAAATTGTAAGAATCGAGCTTGCAGATAAAATAAATAAGTCAAAGGTATTTTTAGGAGTAGAGAACTCCTCTGTAGACGATGAAGTTTCTCCATTAGTCTTTGGAGTATATAAGAATGAGGTTTCTAATGATAATAAGGAGACTATCGAATGGGAACTAGACATGTTCAGTCCAGACTCTTTTCTATTGAGAAGTGTGTTGCAGGGGTCCGAATACCTAACAGTAGTTGGAAACTCAGCCACAGGAGAGCTGAAACTAGGGGTAAAAACTATTGAGCTTGGTAAGGATGAATACTCCCTTTTTTCTACAAAGGAATTAGATGCTGACCGAGTTCTAATTACTTCCCTTGAGCATCCTACATTTGCAATTGCAGTCAATACAAGCGGATTTAGACCTGCTTTTCTGCTTCCAATGCCAATGCCAAAGAATTTTCTTGGGGAATGGCTACTGACATATCTCTAATTTTTCTAAGGTACATGGATAGTGTGGCTTGTATATGTCTGTGTATACACGAACATAGTTGCTTGTGCTGTTATTTTAACGAAGTATTTTCGTGGTTTAGATAAAGGGGGATGATTATGGGTAAAATTGTAAAAATCGAACTTGCAGTGCAAATAAATAAAGTGACTAAATTTCTAGGCATACCAGGTAGCGATCCAGGAGCAGATGAAATATCAGTTTACGCCTTATCTGGGAAAGATGAGACACTTCTTCAATGGGAAATAGAAAAGTTGGGACCGTCTAATATTAGATTGAGGAACGTCCTATCTAACTATTATCTGACAGTGCTTAAAGATTCTTTTTCTTCAATAGTGGTAACACGTATTCCGCCTGATGATGGGTATGCCGATTTTTCTACAGTTTCAACAGAAAATGGAAATGTTTTTATTGTTTCTAGCATTGTTCCGCTAAGTGTAGTTGCAGTAAGGGCAGGTGGATTGGCACCTGCTTTTCTGGTTCAAATACCAATACCAAGTGATTTCTGTGGGGAATGGCTCTCATTTCGTTAGACCGTCATTATAGATTTACGGTAAGCCTACACTGGCAAATAGAAGAATACTATTTGCTTCGTTCCTGTAGGCATGTATGTGGGTTCCTGGATGTGTATGTCGTCGCCCTGAATAAATCGATTTTCAGGAAGTGTTGACGAATTTATTGGTTATGTGGTGATTGCTGAAAACAACAACTAAAAATGATGAAAGTATCATTACATCCAATGAATTATATTGTTGATTAACGTTGTCTTTGTTTATGTATCTTGGCGTGATAGCAGATTTACGCATTTTAAAATTAAAAAGATCATTTTCTTGTGCAACCAAGACTTTGCCTCCTGACATCTATTTACCATCAGGGTACTTCGTCATGGAATATTCCAGATTCTCTGGTTATTGGCTACAGGTGTTTTGGATGTATTTATCCCTCCAATAGTCGAAAGAAACGCAACTGGTGGCGAGTTTTCTCTAGTCTGTTACAGCAACAGACTAGGCAGGACAAACTGAGCATTTCTATACTTGGTTATCGTTTAGAAATATGGTGTCAATACACATCATTAGCGTAGGCATGTCTCAGAAAATCAACGAATGCACGAATACGTAACGGTAGATGACGTCGCTGTGCAAATACCGCGTAAATATCATTGCCAGGTGCGGCAAATTCATCCAATACCGTTACCAGCTTTCCAGAGGCAATAGCGGCACCCACTTCCCACATAGAGCGCCATGCCAGTCCTTTGCCATTGAGTGCCCAGTTATGCAAGACTTCGCCATCATTACAGACCATGTTGCCGCTGACTTTGAAAGTTTTATTTTTCCCAAGATGTCGAAACGTCCAGCCAGGTTGGCTACCCTCACTACTAATGGTCAGACAGTTGTGCTGTAAAAGATCTTCTGGCGTGCGTGGTACACCATGTTTCCGCAAATAGGTGGGAGCTCCGACAACAACTCTATGATTATTTGCTAGTTTAACGCTGATCAGATTGGAGTCGGTCAGAGCGGCAATGCGAATGGCAACGTCGACTCCTTCTCCAATGATGTCAATAATGCGGTCATTCAGATTTAATGTCAGTGTTACGTCACGATGCTCGCTCAGAAATGAGGGTATCAGTGGTGCGACATGTTGACGACCAAATCCGGCTGGCGCAGAGATCAGCAAATTGCCACTGGCGTGAATACTGCGTTCGGATACGGAAGTTTCGGCATCTTCCAGATCGGTAAGAATACGTTGGCAATCCTCTAGAAAGGAGGCTCCCTCATTGGTTAATACCATTTTGCGGGTTGTTCTTTGCAGCAGTTTGACGCCCAAGCGTTCTTCCAGGGCATCAAGTCTGCGACCGATCATGGCTGGAGCAACTCCTTCGGCGCGCGCTGCAGCCGAGAGACTCCCTTTGGCCGCGACTTCTACAAAGGTAGAGATTTGTTTGAATTGATCCATGGTGCCAACCTTTATTCCATCATTGCTTCTTAATAGGATAATCAGCACTTAACTACTATTTGAATAGTCCTGATTCGACGAATATTTCATTTGTGACTAAAATGCAAAGATAAAATGATAAAACATTTTACTTGTATTGGTTTTGTTTACATATACTGGCAGTGATAGAAGCAATAATGGATGGCGTGAATCATATAGGATGGTAATGGAGAGAATGTGCTCCTCCGATGCCGACAAGTCGTTCAGCTTCTCGATGTTGCTATCGAGAAATCATTCTAGTATCCGAGAGGTGCCTATAGAATGATTCCCACTACAATTTGATTTTTTTATAATTCCCTATTCAGGAGAACAGTTATGACGCATTTGATTCTGCCCGCAGGTATGGAAATTACTGGTGAAATTAAGCCTGGCTATGAACAGATATTGACCCCGGAGGCCTTGGCATTGGTAGCGAAACTTAGCCGTAGTTTTGAGGCGCGTCGTCAGGAATTGCTGGCAGCACGGGTAGAGCGCGTCAAACGACTGGATGCCGGAGAGCGTCCTGACTTTTTGGCGGAGACGGCGCATATCCGTCAGGGTGATTGGAAAATAGCTCCTATTCCCAAGGCATTGGAGTGTCGGCGTGTAGAAATCACCGGGCCTGTGGAACGCAAAATGGTGATCAATGCCTTTAATTCTGGTGCCGATAGTTACATGACTGATTTCGAAGATTCGAATTCACCGGTATGGGACAATCAAATCAGTGGCCAGATCAACTTGCGGGATGCTGTTCGCCGTACGATTTCCCTGGAACAGAATGGCAAAAGCTACAAACTTAATGACAAGATAGCGACTCTGGTCGTACGTCCACGAGGTTGGCATCTAGATGAGAAGCATGTCACGGTCGATGGTAAGCGTATTTCAGGCGGGATATTCGATTTTGCCCTGTTTTTGTTGCACAATGCTAAAGAACAATTAGCACGTGGTGCAGGACCTTATTTTTATCTGCCAAAGATGGAATCTCATCTGGAAGCACGGTTGTGGAATGATATTTTTGTCATGGCACAAAATGAACTAGGCCTACCACAGGGAACAATTAAGGCGACAGTATTGATTGAAACAATCACGGCAGCTTTTGAGATGGATGAAATTCTGTATGAGTTGCGCGACCACAGTGCGGGCTTGAATGCCGGACGATGGGATTACATTTTTTCCTGTATCAAAAAATTCAAATTGGACAAGGATTTCTGTCTTGCCGATCGCGCCAAGGTGACAATGACTGCACCATTTATGCGCTCATATGCCTTGTTATTGCTCCAAACCTGTCATAAGCGAAATGCGCCAGCAATAGGCGGAATGGCCGCATTAATCCCGATTAAAAATGATCCTGCAAAAAATGAAGTGGCAATGGGTGGTGTACGTATTGATAAGGCACGTGATGCAACGGATGGTTATGATGGCGGTTGGGTCGCACATCCAGGTCTGGTCGAATTGGCGATGTCCGAATTCAAGAAAGTGTTGGGCGATAAACCGAATCAAATCGACAAGCAACGCCCCGATGTGAAAGTCACTGCTGCTGATTTGCTCAATTTTCAGCCTGAAACACCTATCACGGAAGCTGGATTGCGTTACAACATTAATGTTGGTATCCACTATCTTGGTGCCTGGTTGGCAGGCAATGGCTGTGTTCCCATCCATAATTTGATGGAAGATGCTGCTACAGCGGAGATTAGCCGTGCGCAAGTCTGGCAGTGGATTCGCAGTAGTAAGGGAACGCTGGACGATGGTCGGAAGGTCACGGCAGACATGGTACGTTCGATGATTCCAGAAGAATTGGCCAAGGTAAAAGAGGTGGCTGGTAATGGTTCTACTTATGATCGTGCGGCACAAATTTTTGAAGAGATGTCGACAGCGTCTACATTTGCCGAATTTCTGACTTTACCGTTATATGAGGAAATTTAATAGGAGTGTGATGGCTTATCGGGGATGCTGAATGCGGTTCCCGATTGAGCGGGGTAAGTAGCCGTCCCTTGTATAATCTAGACGGGCAGGGTTGCTAGTTAAAGCGTTGACTGATGCATTTACTGATTAGGGGAGTGACACCATGAACGACGATCATAGTAAGAGAACTTTTGCAGAGTACCGTACCCTGTGAGAGGGGAAGCCACAGAGGGCATATCCGCCCCTCTCACAGGGGGAGTCTAGATGGCTATCAGAACTTGCCGGCAACTTTGAGTACGGCACCGAATGCGGTGTCATGCGTGG
>JAATGO010000003.1 GCA_015654605.1 Betaproteobacteria bacterium | reverse complement strand
CGATCACATTTCCCTTGTAGAGCTTTACGCGCACCCAGCCATTGACATTGTGCTGCGTATTGTCGATCAGAGTTTGCAATGCCTGGCGCTCAGGAGACCACCAGTAGCCGTTATAAATCATGGACGCATAACGAGGCATCAGATCATCTTTCAGATGTGCGACTTCACGATCAAGCGTAATCGATTCGATGGCGCGATGGGCTCGCAACATGATGGTGCCGCCAGGTGTTTCGTAGCAGCCACGTGATTTCATGCCAACGTAACGGTTTTCTACCAGATCCAGGCGACCGATACCATTTTTTCCACCAAGACGGTTTAATTCGGTCAGTACAGCAGCAGGTGATAGTCGTTTGCCATTGAGCGCGACGATGTCACCTTTTTCGAATTCGATATCCAGATATTCTGCTTGATCAGGAGCGGCTTCAGGACTGACAGTCCAGCGCCACATGCTTTCTTCTGCCTCTGCAGCAGGATTTTCCAGATGGCGACCTTCAAAGCTGATATGCAGCAGATTGGCATCCATAGAGTATGGAGCGCCGCCATTCTTATGCTTCATGTCGATTTCAATGCCAGCATTTTCTGCATATTTTAGTAATTTCTCGCGAGAAAGAAGATCCCATTCGCGCCAAGGGGCAATAATTTTGACATTGGGCATCAGTGCATAAGCGCCGAGTTCAAAGCGTACCTGGTCGTTACCTTTGCCTGTCGCGCCGTGGGAAATAGCATCCGCACCTGTTTCTCGTGCAATTTCGACCAGGCGTTTGGCGATCAAGGGACGGGCAATCGAGGTGCCCAGCAGGTATTCGCCTTCATACACCGTGTTGGCTCGAAACATGGGGAATACAAAATCACGAACGAATTCTTCGCGCACATCATCGATGTAGATATTTTCTTTTTTAATTCCGAATTTCAGTGCCTTTTGGCGTGCGGGTTCTAATTCTTCACCTTGACCAAGATCCGCAGTGAAGGTAACGATTTCACATTGGTAGTTATCTTGCAGCCATTTCAGTATGACGGAGGTATCTAGTCCACCGGAATAGGCGAGTACTACTTTCTTAACGTCACTCATGATTCACTCTCTGTATTTTTATGGGGCAATTGGGGGGAAACGTAGATAGAACATATATCGTAGGCAGAAAGATAAGCGTGGCAGAACCAAGGAAGTTCTGGTTATTTTCATTCAGAGTAGAGGCTGTATGTGATAACAAGATCATTTTGCTTCACGCTATTTTTCCAAGTACCAAATATTCTAGTAAGGCTTTTTGTACATGCAGGCGATTTTCTGCTTCATCCCACACGACAGATTGTGGTCCATCAATGACCTCTGCAGACACTTCTTCACTACGGTGAGCAGGTAGGCAATGCATAAATAAGGCATCTTTGCGTGCAAGTGCCATTTTTTTCTGGTCTACTATCCAGCCTGTAAAGGCTTTCAATCGAGCTGTATTTTCTGCCTCATATCCCATGCTGGTCCAGACATCGGTGGTGACCAGATCGGCATCATGACATGCAACTGCCGGATCGGGAAATACGGTGTAACGGTCGTGACCAGGCGTCACCAGCGCAGGGTTAATATCGTAGCCGGCAGGGGTGGACACATTCAGATGAAAATCGAATACTTCGGCTGCTTGCAGCCATGAATACAGCATATTGTTGGCATCACCGATCCAAGAGACAGTTTTGCCTGCGATCGAACCGCGATGCTCAATATAGGTAAATACATCGGCAAGCACCTGGCATGGGTGTTGTTCATTCGTCAGACCGTTGATGACAGGGACGCGTGAATGTGCGGCAAACCGGTCAATGATCTCCTGTCCGAAGGTTCTGATCATAATAACGTCACACATGCGGGACATCACTTGTGCCGCATCTTCAACCGGTTCACCACGTCCCAATTGACTATCGCGGGTATTGAGGTAGATGGCAGCGCCACCCAACTGATGCATACCGGCCTCAAAAGATAAGCGGGTGCGGGTCGAGTTTTTTTCGAAGACCATGACTAGCGTGCGATCTGCCAGAGGATGGTAAGGTTCGTAATTTTTAAATTTACGCTTGATGAGGCGGGTACGTTCAATGACGTACTGATACTCGTCAAGAGTAAAATCGGAAAATTGCAAATAGTGTTTGATTGCCATAAATGAAAACGGCGGCCAGTGTGGCGCCTGCCGCCGGTTATTGTAACTGCTTCAATTATAAGGGATTTCAGCGCGTATTTCACCTATATACGTCAAGTTATGGTACTCAAGAGTGAGGTGGGTGAGCAAGTTGGTACATTTAGCAGGATTTATAGGTGGAAATTTTAGCTATTTCCTGAAAGGCATGCTATCTGAGGCTGAATTTGCATTGCGGCAAGCTATCAGCTCATTTTATCAATGAAGGGACGGTTACAAAATACATTATGTGACACTATCGTTGCTTCGGCATGCTTGACCAGATTGATAGGATTGCCGATTTTCACTATAGATTTTTTTGTTTTGCTTGCTAATACAGCTTTTGCGATGATTCATGCAATAGCTGTACGTAGAGAGCATGTCGCATTGGCGTAATTTCCCCAGTGGCGACAGCAGCAAGTATGGCACAGTCAGGTTCGTTTATATGATGGCAGTTGTAAAATTTGCATTTCCCCAAATAGGGGGCAAATTCACGGAACGCGCGCTCCAGCATTCCTTCGCTGAGTTGATATAGACCAAACTCTTGAAATCCGGGAGAATCGATAATAAAGGTCTCTTCGTCGATGGTATATAGGCGCGTAAAGGTGGTGGTATGTTTGCCCGTGTCCAATGCGGCGGAAATTTCACGCGTAGCAATATCGGCATCTGGCACAAGCAGGTTAATTAGCGAGGATTTTCCCATGCCGGACTGGCCAATCAGGATAGTTGATTGGCCTTGTAGCACAGTGGAGAGCGTGGCGCGGGTTGCTTCAGGGTCAGCTAATGCCGAGACTTCGTGCAGCGTATAGCCCAAGCTTGCGTAAAGCTTCAGACGTTGCCGTGCCTTGGGCAGTGCCGAGATAACGTCTATTTTGTTCAATATCAGATGCGCATTGATTCCAGCTGATTCTGCGGCAATCAGAGCGCGGGAAATCAGATCATCTGAAAATCCGGGTTCGGTTGCTACAACAATGAATAATTGCGTGACATTGGCCGCCAATAATTTGGCTTTGTACTGATCTGAGCGATATAGCAATGTTTTGCGGGGCTCGATACGTTCGATCACACCTTGATTTGCAGAGGTACGCAGAAGGTGGACATGGTCGCCGACAGCAACATCACTTTTTTTGCCGCGAGTCACACATTGCAATTTTTCTGTTCCGCTTTGTATCAGATAGTGTCGTCCATGTGATGCAATGACAGTTCCTGTGGGGTTGGTGTGACCTGATGTTGTCAGTGTCATAGTGCCGAAAAAAGAATCATAAAATCAGGAAAAAGATTGTTGGAACACGGCATCGACTCTAGCCGCGCAGATAAAGTCATTGATGGACAAACCTCCGAGTCCCTGATTGACACTATGTGTATTAAACGCGATCGAGCAGCAATTATAGGTAACCGTCAATTCAGGGTGATGGTCTTGCATATGGATAACGTAAGCGATAGCGTTGATAAAGGCGAGCGTCTCATAGTAATTCTTGAAGGTAAACGCTTTTGTCAACTTGCTATCACTGATGTGCCAATGGTCCAGTGCACTCAACTGTTGTTCTGCGATGTCGGCAGTCAGCGCCTGCGTTTGGGGAGTGCAGTTTTGAGTCAGTAACTCTGTCGTGGAAAAAGTCATGATAGCTCCCTGATAGTATTACGATGTTACGGTGTGGCCGCGATCCTGCCGATACGTATGACGGCAGGTGGGTGCGAATCGTAAAAGGCTGAGTATAGAGGGTCGGGTGTTAGTGTGGCAGCATTGTCTTCATACAGCTTGACCAGTGCTGCGACCAGATCCGTCGCATTGGTTTGCTGTACTGCAAAAGCATCTGCTTCAAATTCATGTTTACGTGAGGTGAGTGCCGATAATGGCGAAAGTAAGAAAGTGAAGATGGGTAATGCCAGCATGAATAGGATGAGCGCCATTGCCTGATTGCCACCTAATAACAAAGGTGTAACACCGAGCCCAGTGTAAAACCAT
>JAATGO010000322.1 GCA_015654605.1 Betaproteobacteria bacterium | reverse complement strand
TTGCCGTAGTCGTCATTGGTGGGATGGGATCCATCCTCGGTTCAATTATTACAGGGCTCGCATTAGGTGTCATCGAAGGATTAACGCGAGTGTTCTATCCAGAGCTGTCTGCAACGATCGTGTTTATTGTCATGGCAATTGTACTGATGATCCGTCCCGCAGGTTTGTTTGGCAAAGATAATAAGGCATAGATCATGATGAACAAAATAATTAATCAGCAAACTCTTGCCAGTAAAAAATACAGTGTGACTACCACCACTGTGGTGACGATACTTGTATTGGCAGCACTACTGGCAGCGCCATTCGGCATGTACCCCGTGTTTCTGATGAAGCTGCTGTGCTTTGCACTATTTTCCTGTGCCTTCAACCTGTTGATCGGCTACACTGGACTGCTATCATTCGGCCATGCCGCCTTTTTTGGTGCTGCCGGTTATGTTGCTGGCTATGCTCTACGTTCATTGCATCTACCAACTGAAATTGGCCTACTAGCTGGTATGGCCGTTGGTGCATTAATCGGCCTCGTCATGGGTTTACTCGCTATTCGCCGCCAAGGCATCTACTTCACCATGATCACGCTGGCACTCGCGCAAATGCTATATTTCGTGGCATTACAGGCGCCATTCACGGGTGGTGAAGATGGACTACAAGGTGTTCCTCGTGGTGAACTGTTCGGCTTGATCGATCTCAGCAACGATCTGACACTATATTACGTCGTGCTGGCTATTGTTGTCCTCGCCTTTGCACTGATCGTGCGTGTAGTGCATTCGCCGTTTGGTCAAGTGCTCAAAGCCATCAAAGAAAACGAACCACGTGCTATTTCCCTTGGCTATAATGTCGCTCACTATAAATTGCTCGCCTTCGTTCTGTCAGCCGCACTAACTGGTCTAGCTGGAGCTACCAAAACACTCACACTTGGCTTCGAAACCTTGACCGACGTCCACTGGACAATGTCTGGGCTAGTGGTATTGATGACGCTGGTAGGAGGGTTAGGCACTCTCCTCGGTCCCATTGTCGGGGCTGCCGTTATTGTTATCCTAGAAGACAAACTTGGGGATATCGGTGACTGGCTAACTTCTGTCACTGGATTTGGCTGGTTTCAGACGCTTGGCGATTCCGTCACTATCGTGACGGGCTTCATTTTCATCGTTTGTGTGCTGGCATTTCGGCGTGGGATCGTAGGCGAAGTCATTGCTCTTTACAAGAAGTACTCAAAGAAGTGATCACATATACCGTTCAGTTGTTGATGCGCTGATGTTTTGTGAACACAAAAACAGGCTAAAAATAGGTTATATAGCAACACCATGTGTTCGCGCCAATAACTCCAGCGCTTTGGCTGCGGCCATGGAAAGCGGCCTAGAGGCATTAGTAATAGCATAAATCGGCACGCGATAGGTAGGTGAATCAGGCATTTCCATCAAAGCAAACAGGGGTCTGAGCATGTCCGCGTAATGTGTCGGCAAAATACCAACATAATGCGTCCCTGCGATCAGCATCGCCACGGCTTCCATGCCTACTGCCTCTGGTCCTCTCCGATAACCAAAGCGATCGATGGCATCAGCTACGAATGGCTGATTAGCGCGAAACACAATCGGCAAGTCAGGATGTGCAGTCGCTTCTGCGTCTAGAGTAATATCATGTGCAATATAATAAAGACAGAGAGTTTCCTCAAATTACTTCATATAATTTAGTGAAGGTAAACGCTGATGCACATCATGCACTCCCTTGACTACGATATCTAACCGACGTTCCAGTAACGCATTGATCAGCGAATTGGTTGGCATCGTCTGCAATGTCAAATCAACGCCAGGAGCTTCTCTGCCCAAATCATCTAGAGCTCGCTGAATGCGGCCAGCCGGATTGCCAATAACATTATCACTCATCCCCATGATCAAAGAACCGGAAACAACACTACGTGCCGCATCCATCGCAGGAAAGATGCGATCCAACGCATCCAGCGCTTCTTTTGCATACCATAAGGCGGTTTCCCCATCCTGAGTCAATTCAAAACCCTGGGGGCCACGAACACAAAGCTTGCAACCAAGACGATCTTCGACAGCTTTGATCTGTCGGCTGATCGTCGCCTTACTCATTCCCAGCTGCTTTTCGGCAGCAGCAAACCCTTTTGCCTGTGCGGCAGCCCTGAAAATTCTCAGTGCCCTCAAATCCCTCTCATTTAACGCTCTGCGCCTCATCACATCTCATATTCACCGTCTTGTTAACAATAAGCAATTTCAATGCCAGACTCCAATCTATAAGATTCCTAGCCTTGACTTATCGATCCCTGTCCCCTAATAGATGTTACGCTTGTTGCAACCGTGATTGCAAAAAAATGGAGTTTTCTGATGAAAGAAGATCCAGTACCATGAAATCGAAACATTTTTCTGTTCACCTACTTCATTACAGCCAAACGCCATGTCTCTGCCTCTTACTATTGCTCCCAAAACCAATCATAAATCACTACTTTTCTCTGAATTAGCGCTCGACCTTGACAACCTAAAAGCCGATTTTGCCGTACTAGGTGTACCTTATGGCGCGGCCTATTCGCCACAAGATTACAATAACGATCAAACCAATGCTCCAACTGCAATCCGCCAGGCATCTGATCGCGTCATCCGCACACCAGAACGTTTTGATTTCGATATCTATGGTCCGCTATTACAAAACCGTACTGATATTCGCTTTGTTGACTGTGGCGATGTCCCTGCAGATCTGAACGACCCGCGCGGACATTACGTACGTGCCGAACAAGCTACACGCAAAATTCTTGCTGCTGGTGCGATTCCCATTGTACTGGGAGGCGACCATGGCATTACCAATCCCATCCTACGCGCTTATGATAATCAGGGCCCACTGACGATCGTCCATATCGATGCCCATCTCGACTGGCGTGATGAAGTCAATGGTGTTAAGGATGGATTATCCAGTCCAATGCGTCGTGCTTCGGAATTACCATTTGTCAAAGATATCATCCAGATCGGATTGCGCGCTTCCGGCAGTGCCCGCCAACAAGAAGTCGATGATGCTCGTCAATGGGGAGCACAAATTATTACGGCTTATGAACTGCATGATATTGGTATGGATGCCGTATTGAATCGCATTCCTGAAGGTGGACGCTATTATCTGACAATCGATGCTGATGGACTCGACCCAACATGTATGCCAGCCGTTGCAGGTCCTGCACCAGGAGGTGTAAATTTTGTCCAAATGCGCAAGCTCATTCATGGCTTGATTCGTAAGGGGCGTGTTGTTGGCATGGATATCGTGGAAATCCAACCTTCAAAAGATTCTCATCAGATATCCTGTATGACAGCGGGCCGCCTAGTGCTTAATCTAATTGGAGCCTCTATTCGTGCCGGATATTTCGACAACAAACGGTAATCACACGCGTTTATCACCTATCACAAGGGGCAATCATGAAACTCAAGCGACTTAAGCAATGCCTATTATTGGGCGTCTTTTCTTTCAGCGCACAATTGCATCAAGTATTTGCGGACGAACCTATTCGTGCGGCAATCGATCCTACCTTTCCGCCGATGGAATACATTCAGGATGGGAAAAGAGTCGGTTTCGACATTGACATGGCCAATGCCTTATCTGCCAAAATGGGACGTACGCTGGAATATACCGAGATGGATTTCAAAGGGATGATCCCATCGGTCATCTCAGGTCGACAAGATATCGTACTCTCTGCCATCTATATCACAGATGAACGCAAACAAGTTGTCGATTTCACTGATCCGTATTTCACAGCTGGTTTGGTCGTCATGGTGAAAAAAGGTGACCAATCCATTCAAAAGCCAAGTGATCTCAAAGGTAAACGCGTTGCAGTTCAAGTTGGTACAAAATCCATCGCCTGGCTCAAGGAGCATTATCCTGAAGCAAATCTGGTAGAAGTCGAAAAGAATGAGGCCATGTTCAATTCCCTGGAAACAAATCGTGCCGATGCGGTTGTCACTGGCAAACCGGCTGCTCTGCTGTATAGCAAGGAACGGGGTACTACGCGTGTGCTGGCGGAACCACTAACGAGAGAAGACTATGGTATTGCGGTCAGTAAAAAACAGCCAAAATTACGCGAAGCCTTTAACAAAGCGATTCAAGCCATCAAGGCAGATGGCACCTACGATAAAATTATGATACGTTGGTTTGGTAAAACAACAGACTGAGTCAACAATGGATTTTGATTTCTCACCAGCTCTGGCGGGCTGGAAAGATCTTCTGCTCGGTGCTGCGGTCACGGTGGAAATAACACTACTGGCTTTAGTATTGAGCTGCCTGTTTGGGCTGGCGATCGGTCTCGCACGCGTCAATCCACAACGCAGAATACTCTATTTTTTGGGTAGCACGTATGTCGTACTCATCCGTGGCACTCCCCTATTAGTACAGTTGTTTATTCTCTATTTTGGTTTACCGTATTTTGGTATTACGCTTCCTGCATTTTTATGTGGTGTACTAGGCTTGGGATTTTACTCGGCAGCCTATGTGTCAGAAATCGTACGTGGTGCCGTGATGTCAGTAGATCGTGGCCAAATGGAAGCAGCACGTTCCATGGGTATGTCATCCCGCCAGGCGATGTACCAGATTATCCTGCCACAAGCACTGGTTCGCATGATCCCTCCACTCGCCAATGAATTTATTGCCATGACAAAAAATTCTGCCCTGGTCTCTTTGGTGACCATTCATGATGTCATGCATGAAGGACAAAAGATCATCAGTGTCTCGTATCGTTCTCTGGAAATCTATCTCGTTATTGCCCTCATTTATCTGGTTCTCACGACGAGCACGATGTTAGCTCTCAGGAAGATAGAGAAGAAGCTACGTGCTGGAGGGATGATGCAATGAACACGGTAGTCAAAGAAGTCGGCAACGCACCGATTGTGAGGATACAAGGATTAATCAAATACTTCGGAAAACATAACGTCTTACGTGGTATCGATCTACAGATGCAACGCGGTGAAGTTGTGGTGATCATTGGTCCCAGTGGCTCTGGAAAAAGTACACTCTTACGATGCTGCAATGGCCTGGAAACTGCACAATCTGGATCTATCCAGATATGTGGTGAATGGTTATTACGCGAAGGCCAAGCATTGGCAGATGATGCATTGAATGAACTACGTAAACATGTTGGCATGGTATTCCAGTCATTTAATCTGTTCCCACATCTTTCTGTCTTGCGCAATGTCTCCGTCGGGCCACGAAAAATACTTGGCATGCCACATGATGAGTCCAATAAGATTGCCCATACATTGCTGAAAAAAGTTGGACTGGAACACAAAGCGGATGTCATGCCAGCCAGCTTGTCTGGCGGACAAAAACAACGCGTGGCCATTGCTCGTGCATTAGCAATGCGACCAGAAGTAATGTTATTCGACGAACCAACTTCAGCATTAGACCCTGAATTAGTCGGGGAAGTACTGCAAGTGATGCAGCAACTTGCCTCAGAAGGGATCACCATGATTGTCGTGACGCATGAAATGGCATTCGCCAGAGAAGTCGCTGACACGTTAGTGGTTATGGAAGATGGCCTGATCGTGGAAACCGGTCCGGCACGCCAGATATTTGATCACCCTCAACATGCACGTACTCGTACCTTATTACAGAAATTAGCTTAAGTAATCATTTGCAATGATTCTGCTAGTAATGCTTTGTTCTGCAATATCGCATTGCTCGTTCATTTGCTATATCGATTCCTAACAACACTTATTTTGGATATACAACATCATGACCAACATGCGCGGTAATGGCCGGGTAAACCGTGCCTTTTCTGGAATCCCGACATTCTTACGTAGTAATATCTGTGCTGATCTGGAAACGATCTCTGCAAAGATGGCCATTTTTGGCGTCCCGATGGATGAAGGATCGCCTTACCTTCCAGGGGCCAGATTCGCACCTCGCAGTATCCGTGAACATTCCATGCGTTTCTCTTCTACCGGCTTCTATGATATCGAACGGAGACAACATTTCCTGGAAAAAGAAATTCAGGATGGTACTATTGTCGATGTTGGCGATGTTGATATCGTCTCTACCAATATCGAAAAGACTAATGACAATATTTCAGCAATGAGTCGCACACTACGTCAGCATGGTGTCATTCCAGTCGGCATTGGTGGTGATCATTCCGTAAGTTTCCCCATCATTCGTGGTTTCGATGAACCCGTGCACGTCATTCAGTTCGATGCCCATCTTGACTTCGCTCCCATCACCCCAGATATGCGTTACACCAATGGTCAACCATTTCGGCATATTACAGCGTTACCACATGTTAAAAGTGTGACGCAAGTCGGTATTCGCAGTCTGCGAGTGCGACCAGCTGAAGTGGTAGACACACAAGCTAGCGGCAATCGAGTTGTCACTATGAGTCAATTCCATACGCTATCACCCAATGGCGTAGCAGAACTACTTCCGGCAGGTGAAAAATGTTATGTCAGTATCGATATTGATGCGCTGGACATGTCGCTCATCCCTGGCTGTGTCTCAGCAGAACCCAATGGCCTAATGTATTCTGAACTTCGGGATACGCTTATCATATTGGCACAACGCATGGAAATCGTCGGCTTCGATCTGGTAGAAGTTTGCCCTCCTCTTGATGTAGGTA
>JAATGO010000358.1 GCA_015654605.1 Betaproteobacteria bacterium | reverse complement strand
GTCATCATGGCGCGCATCGCAGTAGGTGGTTTTCAACATGAAACGAATACTTTCTCGAACGTTCCTGCAACATTAGATGACTTTCTACTAGGTGGAGGATGGCCTGGTTTGCAGCAAGGATCGGCATTACTGGCCAATTTGGCCGATATGAATTTGCCAGTGAGTGGTGCTATCAAGCAGATTATTGCAGCGGGTCATATTCCTGTGCCTTTATTGTGGACAGCGGCAACACCTTCAGGACGCGTGGAAAGCGGGGCGTTTGATCATTTATTATCCATGTTGTTGGCGCAGTTGCGAGATTGTGGTGCTATTGATGGTCTGTATCTTGACCTGCATGGGGCGATGGCAACAACGCGTGATGATGATGGTGAAGCAGTATTATTGCAGGCAGTCAGGCAGCAGATTGGTATTGACATACCGTTGGTCATCAGTCTGGATTTACATGCAAACGTTTCAGCGGCAATGTTTGCACAGTGTGATGCCATGGTAGGTTATCGCACTTACCCACATGTTGATATGGCAGAAACAGGTGCACGTGCCGCAGCACTGCTCATCAAGCGGATTAGCTCTGATATTCCGCTCGCGGGGGCATTTCGTCAGCTTGATTTCCTGATCCCATTAACCAGTCAATGTACTTTGTCAGAGCCAGCAAGATCCTTATATCAGGAACTGATAGAGGCAGAGGATAAGGATGGTATTGCTGTTGCATCATTGGCATTGGGGTTCCCATTGGCAGATATTGCTGCTTGTGGCCCATCGATCTTTGTTTATGGAGACGATGCCGACGGTATTCAGCAAACAGTCGATACATTAGCTGCAGCGATGTATACGAGGAAACCTTTATTTGAAAGTCGTATTTATGATGTTGATGAGGCTATTGTCGAAGCACAGCGATTTGTACAGAAAAGAAAATTTCCTGTCATTATGGCCGATACGCAAGATAACCCGGGTGGTGGCGGTGCATCCGACACGACAGGTTTATTGCAGGCATTTATTACACATCAACTTGATCGCGCTGTGATTGCCGTTATGCTAGATCCCACTGCGGCTATGGCGGCACATACTGCTGGAGTCGGAAGCACATTATCACTTGCTCTTGGTGGACATACGGTGGGGCCAGGAGGCTCCCCAGTGCAGGGAAATTATCTGGTAGAGGCCATCACTACCGGACGGTTTACAGGAACAGGGCCTATGTGGGGTGGATCTGAGATTGATCTTGGATTGATGGCATTGTTACGCATTGGAGGAGTACGTATTATTGTTTCCTCGCGCAAAATGCAGGCAGCAGACCAGTCTATCTTTTTTCATATGGGAATAGATCCACGTGAATGTCACATTGTTGCGCTGAAGAGTTCTGTGCATTTTCGTGCTGATTTTGATGCTATTTCTGCAGCTACACTTATTGTGGCAAGTCCTGGAAGTGTCACAGCGCGCTTGTCTGATATTCACTATCAGCATCTTCAATTAGAGCAGCGTGAGCAAAGTGTGCGAGAATGATTGCGTCGTAGAATTCAAAAAATCTGTGCGATCGCAAATGTTGCATGCGGCAAGAAGGGCATTATCAGAAGATTGTGTGAGCGAATGAGTTATTTCTCAATTTTTCTTGATTGAGAAATAGCATGTTGCTATTTTCTATATGCTATTAATATCATTAGCATTCATGGGGTATCAGATATAAGTTGGCACGAGTGTTAGCGAGTCATTAGTGAATTATTACGGAGAAATCATATGGTGACAGCACGGCAAAGATTATTTTTGGAAGGATCTATTACACGTGCATTGTTGACATTGGCGATTCCCATTATTCTCGCTAATCTTTTGCAAACTGGCTATCAAATGACGGATGCGTTCTGGGTTGGTCGACTTGGTGCATCAGCAGTGGCAGCAATCTCAGTCAGTTTCCCAATGACGTTTCTGGTGATTGCTTTGGGTTCGGGTCTGGCGATGGCGGGAGCTACCTTGTCGGCACAATATATGGGAGCAGGTCAGCAAGATAGAGTTAATCATATTGCAGCACAGAGCATGCTGATGGTGGCAGTAAGCTCATTGCTATTGGGAAGTGCCGGCTATATTCTGGCACCACATTTTCTGACACTGCTTGGGGTAGCAGCAGATGTGCATGATGATGCTCTTGGATTTATGCGGGTTTCTTTTATTGGCACTTTTTTCATTTTTATCTACATCATGTTTCAGGCACTTATGCGTGGTGTTGGACAGACGAGAATTCCTTTATACATCGTACTTGGCACGGTGCTGCTTAATTTTATTCTAGACCCGCTGTTTATTTTTGGATGGGGGCCCGTGTCAGGCTATGGCGTCATGGGGGCAGCTTTCGCTACATTGACAACACAGGCATTGGCAGCAATTGTTGGGATGATTGTTTTTCTACGTGGTAAGCATGGGATTCAATTACAGTGGCGTAGTTTTTTGCCGGACTTGACTTATATCAGACGTGCATTTTTTCTGGGCGTTCCAGGATCTGTTGAGTTGTCTACACGTGCATTTGGATTGATTGTTATGTCTTTTCTCGTTGCCAGTTTTGGTACGTTGACCATTGCGGCGTACGGGGTTGGTTCTAATATTCTGCAGCTTGTGACCATCCCTGTGATGGGGATGTCAATGGCGGTGTCTACCCTGGTAGGTCAAAATATGGGAGCGGGCAATATCAAGCGTGCTTCACATGTGGCGCAATTGGGTACGTTATGGAGTTTCTGCATTCTTACTCTGGTGGGTATTGCGATCTATTTTTTTGCCTCGAAGATAGTGGCGATTTTTATTCCAGATGATGCTGATGTCATTGCTGAGGCGGCACACTTTATTCGTATCATGTGTTTGGCATGGGGCGGTATTGGGGTGCAGTTGTGTATCGTATCGGCATTTCGCGCATCGGGTAATATGCTCAACGCCATGGTGATTGCGCTGGTATCACAGTGGATGGTCCAGTTTCCCGTGGCTTATGTTCTGGCTAAACATACGACGTTGCATGCACAAGGGATATGGTGGTCATTTCCTGTCACGAATGTGATTGTTGCCATCGTATCTGTTTGCTGGTTTGCGCGCGGGACTTGGAAAACCACACGGTTGACAGAAGACGATGTTCAGATTGCCAAAGTGACGCAGGAGGCAATTATTGAAGAAGGTGTTCGCTAATTTCTTTGCCATCATGCGTTGCACCACGGTCCATCCATCATGGATACATGGATGATCT
>JAATGO010000043.1 GCA_015654605.1 Betaproteobacteria bacterium | reverse complement strand
GTGAGTAAAAAACATGTCAATCGGTTTCGTAACATCGCAGTTAATGCATTTCTCAGAGCCGTTGCCCTTGCAAAGTGGCGCATCTTTGGCAGATTATGAGTTGACCTATGAAACCTATGGCACCCTGAATGCAGATCGATCAAATGCTGTGTTGGTGTGCCATGCGCTGAATGCTTCACATCATGTGGCCGGGATTTATCAAGACGAGCCAGGTAACATAGGATGGTGGGATAACATGGTTGGGCCTGGCAAATCGCTGGATACGGATAAATTTTTTGTCATCGGCGTCAATAACCTGGGTTCCTGTTTTGGCTCAACAGGCCCGATGCATATCAATCCTGCCACTGGAAAGCCATATGGGGCACAATTTCCTGTGATGACAGTGGAAGACTGGGTCAATGCTCAGGCACGTCTGGCGGATGTCCTGGGGATACGGCAATTTGCCGCTGTCATGGGAGGATCTTTAGGAGTAATGCAAGCGCTGGCATGGAGCATGATGTATCCAGATCGTTTGCGGCACTGTATTGCGATTGCCTCTACGCCAAAATTGTCCGCACAAAATATCGCATTTAATGACGTCGCCAGGCAGGCAATATTGACAGATCCCGATGTTTACGGAGGAGATTTCTACGCATATGGTGTAGTGCCAAGAAATGGCTTACGTGTGGCGCGTATGGTGGGGCATATCACTTATTTGTCCGATGATGATATGGCTGAAAAATTTGGCCGAGATTTGCGCTCAGGGAAGTATCAATTTGGCTTTGGTGTGGATTTTGAAATCGAGTCTTATTTACGTTACCAGGGAGATAAGTTTTCGAGCTATTTCGATGCCAATACCTATTTGCTGATTACGAAGGCATTGGATTATTTTGATCCGGCGCGAGAATTTGGTGGTGATTTATCTAAGGCGTTTAGTAAAACGAGCGCCGCCTTTCTGCTGGTTTCATTTAGCACGGACTGGCGCTTTCCTCCAGAGTGCAGTCGAGACATGGTACAGGCCTTAGTTAGTAACAAACGGCGAGTGTGTTACGCTGAAATTGATGCACCACACGGGCATGATGCCTTTTTGCTAGAGGATAAGCGTTATATGAAGGTAGTGCGAGAATATTTTCAGCGTGTGTGGGCTGAAATGGAAGTGGGAGCATGCGCATGAATTTCCACGAGTTAAAAGCGTTGCGTCCTGATCTGGCATTTATTGCACATTGGGTACCACAGGGTGCGCAGGTATTGGATGCTGGTTGTGGTGATGGTGTCATGCTTGACTATTTGCAAACGGATAAAGAGTGTAGTGGTTATGGCATTGAAATTGATGACGATAAAATACCCACGTGTGTAGCACGCAATGTTTCTGTGATCCAACAGGACCTGGAAGGTGGCTTGGCCATGTTCGAAGATAATGCCTTTGATTCGGTACTGTGCTTGTCTGCATTACAGATGGTCAAAGACGTAGAAGGTAGTTTGCGTGAAATTGCTAGAGTGGGGCGTGAAGCAGTGGTATCTTTTCCTAATTTTGCGTATTGGCCACATCGCTTGGCATTATTGCGTGGTCGTATGCCAGTGTCAGAATCACTACCTTATGAATGGTATGACACACCTAATTTGCGTTGCGCAACAATGCAAGACTTTGCCGAACTTGCCAACGAGGTTGGATTGGAAGTGCTGGAATGCTTGGCACTGCATGAGGGGGTACCAGTGACATTTTTGCCTAATTGGCGTGGGAGTCTGGCGGTTTTTAGGTTGAAAAAGTTGTAATTAATGAAACATTTTCTGATGCTTATATGTTCGCCACTGCTCACATCACGCATCCCGCATGGTATGAAGTGCTTGCAAGCGCTTTATAGTAATTGAACATGGTTAAACCTCATACCCATTGGCGCCATTATGTTAATCGGCGCATTTTAATTTGTGTTTTTCTTGGCTTTACGTCTGGATTGCCACTCTTTATTTTGCTTAGTTTGATGCAGGCGTGGCTGGCGAAATCTGGACTTAATATCAAAACACTGGGTTTATTCGCTCTGGTCATGTTTCCTTATACGTGGAAATTTTTGTGGTCCCCATTAATGGATCGTTTTCATTTTGGCAAACTGGGGCGACGTCGTGGCTGGATGTTACTGACCCAGATTGGGCTTTTTTTTGGTATTGGCATCATGGGCATGCTCGATCCATTAACGCAGGTGCCGTTAATTGCCATGACTGCAGCGTTATTGGCATTTTTGTCAGCCAGTCAAGATATTGCGATAGATGCGTTTCGCCGTGAAATCTTGCCAGAGCAGGAAATGGGGTTAGGCAGTGCAGTTTATGTGAATGCTTACAAGCTATCGGGCATTGTTCCGGGTGCGCTGTCACTAGTATTAGCAGATATATTACCCTGGCCGACTGTCTTTTGGATTACGGCGGCCTTTATGTTGCCAGGACTGTTGTGCACTTTGTGGGTGCGAGAGCCCATCATTCATGGGGTGCAGCCGCAAACGTTACGGGAAGCGATTGTCCAGCCATTTTGGGAATTTATTCATCGTGCTGGCTGGGGCAATGCCGTATGGGTGCTTGTATTTATTTTCTTGTATAAGCTGGGCGATAGCATGGCAACGGCACTGGCGACCAAATTTTATATTGATTTGGGATTTTCCATGACCCAAATAGGAGCCGTATCAAAAACGGTCAGTTTGTGGGCGAGTGTCGTTGGCGGCATCGCAGGGGGAGTCTGGATGGTAAAACTGGGGATTAACCGTGGTTTGTGGGTGTTTGGTTTCATTCAGGCCATTGCGATCTTGGGTTTTGCTGGTTTGGCGCAGATTGGGGCAAACACTGTCATGCTTGCCATAGTGATTGCTTTAGAGGCATTTGGTGTTGGTTTGGGGACAGTTGCTTTTGTTGCCTATATCATGCGCGAAACTGATCCACGCTACACCGCAACGCAATTTGCCTTGTTTACCAGCCTGATGGCGGTGCCCCGTACCTTTATTAATTCAATAGTTGGTTATATCGTGGCTGACATTGGATGGGTGAATTTCTTTATTCTGTGTTTTATCCTGGCACTACCTGGCATGCTATTACTGCCCAAGATTGCACCATGGAATGAGAAATCACGTATTGCCTAATGATATTGCACCTGTTTGCTCGAGTAAGATCAAGTAAGACCAAAAATATTACCGAGCCTTGCCGGTTTTCAATTGACAAAATAAACGCGTTCCACTATAGTTTTGAGTTCCCTGCGCGGAGAGGTGGCCGAGTGGTTAATGGCAGCAGACTGTAAATCTGCCCTCTTGCGAGTACGCTGGTTCGAATCCAGCCCTCTCCACCATTTGGGATGCGGTTCGTGTGGTGCGTACCCGAATGTGTTGCAATGGTCGGTTATGAATGATTGTTGGATTGATTGGTTTCCTCGCGGGTGTAGCTCAATGGTAGAGCTGAAGCCTTCCAAGCTTATGACGAGGGTTCTATTGCCTTCACCCGCTCCAGTTAGTAGTTCGGTAGCGTTGTTTGGTATGTGACGTGACCGACGGAAGCCCTTGTAGCTCAGTGGTAGAGCACTCCCTTGGTAAGGGAGAGGCCACGTGTTCAATCCACGTCAAGGGCACCAAGCGGTATATGAAAGTCAGTAGGTCGGTCGGGCTTCTTGCCTGAACATTCTCATCAATAGCTAGGAGTTTAAGATGGCAAAAGGTAAGTTCGAGCGGACCAAGCCGCACGTAAACGTAGGCACAATTGGCC
>JAATGO010000294.1 GCA_015654605.1 Betaproteobacteria bacterium | reverse complement strand
ATTTGATAAAGGTTCTGGTGGTGCCTATGCCTTTTCGGGAGGCTTACATGGTGTAGGCGTTTCTGTCACCAATGCCCTCGCATCGCGTTTAGAAATTACAGTCTGGCGTAAAGATGATCAAGGCCGCGGTGTGCATACACTGACCTTTGCCAATGGCGATGTGGTGGAGAAATTACGCTCACGTGCTGCGAATGCCAGCGACAAAAAATCAGGGACGAAAGTCAGTGTCTGGCCCAACCCAAAATATTTTGACTCCCCTCTCATTTCAGTGCTGGAATTGCAACGTTTACTACGTTCCAAAGCAGTACTGCTTCCTGGTGTTAAAGTCACGTTGACTAACAGCAAGACAGGAGAAACGCAAAGCTGGCAGTATGATCAAGGCTTACGTGGCTACCTGTTAGAGTCCCTGGCGCAAGCCTCACATGCCGATCCTCTAATCCCTCTGTTTGAGGGAGAACAATATGCGAGTGCCGACACAGAAGGCTTCGCCGAAGGCGAAGGTGCTGCCTGGGTAGCCGCCTGGACCGAAGATGGTAACGTCATCCGGGAGTCCTATGTAAATCTGATTCCCACCTCAGCTGGCGGCACACATGAATCTGGTCTGCGCGAGGGGTTATTCGGTGCTGTTAAAAGCTTCGTGGAAATGCACTCGCTATTACCCAAAGGCGTCAAGCTACTGCCAGAAGATGTATTTGCACGCGTCTCCTTTGTGCTATCCGCCAAGGTGCTGGACCCACAGTTCCAAGGGCAAATCAAAGAAAGGCTAAATTCACGCGATGCCGTACGACTGGTATCGACATTTTCCAAACCAGCGCTAGAGTTATGGCTTAACCAGCATGTTGAACATGGCAAAAAATTAGCTGAGCTGGTAATCAAACAGGCACAAAGCCGTCTACGCTCTGCTCAAAAGGTTGAGAAAAGAAAATCTTCCGGTGTTGCTGTATTACCAGGCAAGCTGACTGACTGCGAATCGACTGATACCACACGCAATGAGCTGTTTCTGGTGGAAGGAGACTCTGCAGGAGGCTCTGCCAAAATGGGTCGAGACAAAGAATTTCAAGCCATCCTGCCACTACGCGGTAAAGTTCTCAATGCCTGGGAAACAGAACGCGACCGCTTATTTGCCAATAATGAAATTCATGATATCGCCGTGGCCATCGGTGTCGATCCCCATGGCCATAATGACTCACCAGATCTATCCGGATTGCGTTATGGAAAAATCTGCATCCTATCTGATGCCGATGTCGATGGCTCACACATTCAGGTCTTGTTGCTGACGTTATTTTTCAAGCATTTCCCAAAACTCATTGACCATGGTCACATCTGTATTGCTCGACCACCACTGTATCGCGTCGATGCCCCCGCTCGTGGCAAAAAGCCTGTCCAAAAACTGTATGCGCTAGATGACGGTGAACTGGCTGCTATCGAAGATAAATTGCGTAAAGAAGGACTAAAAGAAGGCGCATGGGGTATTTCCCGTTTCAAAGGGTTAGGAGAAATGAATGCGGAACAACTCTGGGAAACCACCATGAATCCTGATACCCGGCGCCTGCTACCAGTACAACTGGGAGAACTGGATCAAGTAGCTTCGGCAGCACGTTTCACCATGCTGATGGGGAAAGGTGAAGCCGCAGCGCGCCGTAGCTGGATTGAGGAACATGGTAACGAAGCGCAAGCTGATATCTAAGGCCACTATGCTTATTGCCTGCTTACATTGAATTAAACACATCTCGCTCTCATGACTGAACAAGCCAATCTTTTTGAAGCTGCACCATCTGATGGTGAATCACTGACACTCTCTACCTTTGCTGAGCGCGCCTATCTGGATTATGCCATTTCCGTTGTCAAAGGCCGCGCCTTACCTGACGTTGCCGATGGGCAGAAACCTGTACAGCGGCGCATTCTGTATGCCATGAATGAACTCGGTTTGAATGCCACTGCCAAACCGCGTAAGTCCGCAGCTGTCGTCGGTGACGTACTGGGTAAGTTGCATCCGCATGGTGATCAGTCTGTGTATGATGCGCTGGTACGTATGGCGCAAGACTTTTCTCTGCGCTACCCGCTCATTGATGGCCAGGGCAATTTCGGCTCACGCGATGGCGATGGCGCCGCTGCCATGCGTTATACCGAAGCACGATTGACACCCATTAGCCAATTGCTGCTTGATGAAATTGATATGGGTACCGTCGATTTTCAGCCCAATTACGATGGTTCCACAGAAGAACCCAAGCTCTTGCCTGCCCGCTTGCCATTTGTATTGCTCAACGGTGCCTCAGGTATTGCCGTCGGTCTCGCTACCGAAATCCCTTCGCACAATCTGCATGAAATAGCGCAAGCGACAATTGCCCTCATCCGTAATCCCAAACTGAATCATGCAGAATTGATGACGTATGTCCCCGGACCAGATTTCCCTGGTGGTGGACAAATCATTACCCCGCCAGCACTGATTGCAGAAATGTATCAAACAGGTCGTGGTAGCCTCAAGGTGCGTGCCAAATGGAAAATTGAAGACATGGCGCGCGGCCAATGGCAAGCCGTGGTCACCGAGCTTCCTCCCGGCGTATCGTCACAAAAAGTCCTCGAAGAAATCGAAGACCTCAGCAATCCCAAAATCAAGCTTGGCAAAAAATCACTCACCGCCGAACAACTGGCGCAAAAGCAAGGCATTCTGTCCATCCTGGATGCTGTGCGTGATGAGTCTGGTCGTGATGCCCCTGTACGTCTAGTATTTGAACCTAAATCCAGGAATCAGGATCAGAATGAATTCATGCATATGCTGCTGGCACAAACGTCACTAGAAAGCAGCGCGTCCATCAATCTGGTTATGATTGGCGGTGATGGCCGCCCACGCCAAAAAGGTCTAGGAGATATACTGAGTGAATGGATCACATTCCGTTTTGAGACCATCACACGTCGCACCCGTTTCCGGCTACAAAAGGTGGATGATCGCATTCATATCTTAGAAGGCCGGGAAGCCATCCTGCTGAACATCGATAAAGTCATCAAAATCATCCGAGAATCCGATGAGCCAAAACCAGCACTCATTAGCGCTTTCCGACTCTCTGAACGACAAGCGGAAGATATTCTTGACATCCGTCTGCGTCAATTAGCACGCCTGGAAACCATCAAAATACAACAGGAACTGGCAGAATTACGGAAGGAAAAATCGTCATTGCAGGATCTACTGGATAATCCTTCCTCAATGAAGCGTCTGTTGATTAAAGAAATAGAAGCTGATGACAAACGATTCGGTGATGCACGCCGCACGGTGATTGAAGAAGCTGAAAAAGCCGTCATGGAGCAAAAAATCATTGATGAACCTGTCACGGTCATTATTTCGCAAAAAGGATGGGTGCGTGCCCGCACGGGTCATGCGCACGATGCCAGCCAATTTACCTTCAAGGCAGGCGATAGCCTGTACGGTGCATTTGAATGCCGTACCGTCGACAACCTACTGGCCTTTGGTTCCAATGGACGTGTCTATACGGTTGGCATCAATGCATTACCCAATGCACGTGGTGATGGTGTTCCCATCACCACGTTAGTAGAGTTGAGCAGTGGCAGCAGCCTCCTGCATTATTTCGCTGGCGCTGCTGACACACAACTATTATTAGCTTCCGATGCTGGCTATGGTTTCACAGCGAAAGTGGGGGACATGCTGGGGCGTGTGAAGAGCGGGAAAAGTTTTATTACACTAGATGAAGGTGCGCATCCTTTGCCTCCCCGCGCCTTCCCTGATCAAGCAAGCGCTGTTGCCTGTCTTTCAGAAAAAGGACGGCTACTCGTCTTCGGGCTACATGAACTCAAACACCTCCCCTCTGGCGGCCGTGGCGTCATTTTAATGGAGCTGGAGAAAAATGAACGACTGTTAGCCGCGCAACCGATCAATCAACGCGGGGTTCTATTATATGGGACTGGTCGTGCAGGCAAGCAACAAGAGGTAAAACTGTCTGCAGCAGCATTGACATCCCACATTGGTAAACGTGCACGTAAAGGCAAGGCGCTGGATTCAAAAATCAAAGTATTTGCGTTAATTGCACAAGATAGTGATGAATAACGACACAGTAATACAACACACGTCACAGCATATAGAAATGCTTTACTTTGTCACCTGCGTCCTGGGTATTTCCTCATTACCTGATACTTAAATTTCATGTCATATTTCTTCATGTAAAAAACCCCAAAACGTTGGACGCAATATCCAACGTTTTGGGGTCAGTTCAAAATCGTGGGCTTTTCATTACGCAAGAAGTAGAAGCATAAATGCATCCAACACTGTCGCATGTCTATGCTGTAAACCTGCAACAGATACAGCTACACAGCCAAACGAATTACAGCATCTTCTCTGCGCCACCTAGCCCACTATACGATTATTACGTAGTAAGCAGTCTGTGAAGTAGCCTAATTAAGCAGCCTGACGCTCCAGATACTGCACCTTATCTGTCGCAATTTCAATTTTGCGTGGTTTGAGTGCTTCAGGTATTTCACGTACCAGATCAATATTGAGCAAACCATTTTCCAATTGTGCACCAACTACCTTGATGTGGTTCGCCAATTGGAACCGCTGTTCGAAATCACGCGCAGCAATTCCTCGGTGCAAGAAATTAGGCTGCTTGTCTTCTTCTTTTTGCTTGCGGCCAACGATCTTGAGCGTATCATTTTCTGCTTCAATCTCGACTTCATCACGGCTAAAACCTGCGATAGCCATCGTGATACGATATTTATCGTCCGCAACCAATTCAATGTTGTATGGGGGGTAACTCGGTTGTGCATCGGCACGTTGGGCACTATCAAACAGTTGTGCCAGACGATCAAAGCCAATAGCAGTACGATAAAGGGGGGAAAAGTCATAAGTACGCATAAAAAATATCCTCATAAAAAATTAAGCGATGGTTTCGGCGAACCTCAAATGTGAGCATTCGCTGATGAGAATATACGAGCGTACTTTGCTATTTCAAGAGTCTCTGTTGATATTTTTTATCAGCAGTAAGGAGTCATTCCATATGACAATCTAGAAATGTACAAAAAGAAATCCTGTCCAATTAATCTAGTTATTATTTCAACTTTTATTTTCAACTCTTATTTTGCCAAGCCTCATCCAAAGTAAAAATATGTGACCTCATCGACTTGAGGCTTGGCAATTATTATCACGATAGCATTACACAATCAGTATTACAATTTGGCAGCAATCAACTTGCCTAAACGCTCTATACCGGCACGGATTTTTTCTGGTGGCACGGTCACAAAACTGAGCCGCAAAGTATTCTTTTGTGGTGTACCGGCATAAAATGGCTCACCAGGTACAAAGGCAACCAACTGCTCAACTGCTTCAGCAAGTAGCTGTGTGCTATCTATATGCGCAGGCAATGTCACCCAGATAAACATGCCTCCCTCTGGCTTTGTCCAGCTAGCGCCCGATGGGAAATATGTTGCCAATGCCTGCAACATGACTTCACATTGGTCGGCATACAGTTTTCGAATAGTAGGAATATGTGATACCAGGAAACCATCCTTGATGGTTTCATACACCACCATCTGCGTCAGCTGTGCCGTATGCAAATCCGCAGCTTGTTTGGCCTGCTCCAGTTTCTGGATCAATGGTATGGGTGCCACTACGTAACCGAGACGAATACCCGGCGTCAACACCTTGGAAAAAGATCCCATATAAATCACGCCATCTGGATTCATATTGAGCATCTTTGGTAAAGGCTCATTGCGGTAACTCAAATCACCATAAGGATTATCCTCAATTAATGGGATACCAAAGCGAGCACATACCTCCACCAGCGCCAATCGCCGCTCCAGCGACAACGTACGGCCAGTTGGATTCTGGAAATTTGGTAAGGCATACAGTAAACGCGCACCCTGCCCCAGGCTATTGATCTCATCAGGTATCAGCCCTCCTTCATCACCCGGTACCGAAACGAATTCTGGCCCATAGAGCGAAAACGCCTGCAAGGCACCCAGATAACTTGGTGTTTCCACCAGCACCTTGCTGCCCTCATCAATCAACACTTTCCCTAGCAAATCCAGCCCTTGCTGCGACCCCGACACCATCAACACCTGCTCCGGCACTATCTGCACGCTATTGGTCGACAGACTATCTGCCACCCAGGCTCGTAACGGTGCGTAGCCATCACTGGGGCCGTATTGCAAAGCAACCTTACCCTGCTCCGATAACACCTTATCAAAAGCAATACGCATATGCTCGACAGGAAACGTCTCTGGCGAGGGTAAACCACCGGCAAACGACGTCACCTCTGGCCGCATCGTGATCTTGAGAATTTCACGAATTGCTGAACTTTGTAGTTGACGTGACCGTTGGGAAAAATTCCACTGCATGGAATGGATATGCTCGGATTTCATAAAAGCTTACAAAAAGGTAAGAAAAAGCGATAGCCTCACAACAGTCAGACTATCACCACAAAATGGTCAAGCAATCTCAGCAATCATTTCAATTTCGACACAAGCACCCAAAGGTAACTGTGCCACACCGAAGGCTGAACGCGCATGCTTGCCTGCCGTACCAAATACTTCGCCTATCAATTCAGAAGCGCCATTCGTAACGAGATGCTGCTCCGTAAAATCAGCGGTTGAATTTACCAGGCTCATCAATTTGACAACACGTTTAACACGGGTCAAATCGCCACCGCAGGCATCCTGTAAAGTTGCCAGCAAATCAATCGCTACTGCACGTGCGGCAGCTTTACCTTCTTCTGTCGTGATATTTTTACCAAACTGTCCAACCCAGACTTTTCCCTCTTTTTTGGCCAGGTGACCCGATAAAAATACCGTATTCCCAATCTGGGCATGCATTACATATGCAGCCGCTGGAGAGGCAACAACTGGCAACTCAATATTTAGTGCTTTCAGTTTTTCATAGACAGACATACCGCATTCCTTTGTAAAACAACTTGCCGAGATTCTTCTGTGGCAAGTAATACATTTGAAAAAGACCTCCATTATCGCAAATATCATGTGACTTCACTCAAACTTCTGCAGTGAATGTGATGAATTGTTTCTTGGATGCCACTTTTTAAAAACTTTCACGAGGCAATAACATTGTCCATTGCCTCTCTCTTACTGCCACTTCCCTCCCTTATATCCTTTATATTTTATGCGACACATCTTTCTTCCCAATTTGTGATTGTTGTCGTGCGTAGCAATATCTCGGCAAACATGTCGTGATCCACGTTGCCTCCAGACAACATCAGTCCGATTTTTTGCCGTAAAAACCGTTGCCGAAACTTCATGGCTGCTGCAAGTGATGCCGCACCCGCACCCTCGGCCACATTATGGGTCGCGGTAAAGTACAACTTCATGGCTGCCGCCACTTCATCGTCACTCACAGCTACCACATCTTCAACATGCTCCCAAATGATGGATAAGGCGGCTTCGTCAGGAATGCGACATGCCATGCCATCTGCAATCACAGTCGTTACCGGAGATTCCACTCTCTTTTTCTGTGCAAACGACAATCCATAGGCAAGCGCATGAGAGGACACCACCCCAATGATTCTGGTGCGCAATCCCAATGCAGCACGCGCTGCCACGGCAGCACATATGCCTGATCCCTGACCAATCGGGACAAATAATACGTCCAAATCTGGATTTGCCAACAAAAGTTCCATCCAGGCTGTCGCCACACCGCTAACGAGATGTGGATGAAACGATGGAATCAAATGCAAACCCTGCTGCCGTGCTAACTGCGCCGCATACTCCCGGCTTTCCTGAAACTCGTTGCCATGCTCTACCAACTCCACCCCCAATGCACGCATCGATGCATTTTTCTCGCAACTATTTCCTTTCGGCACAATCACGGTCGCCGAAAAACCATTTCGTTGTGCGGAAAACCCTACCGACTGCCCATGATTACCACGTGTTGCCGCAATCACACCGTGCGCTCTTTCAGGCGCTTCAGCTAAGTGCCGCATATATACCAAGCCACCACGCAATTTGAAAGAGCCTGTCGGCGTATGGTTTTCATGTTTCACCCAGACTTCCGCTTGTAAACACTGATTCAGCAAGGGCCGTGAATACTGTGGTGTCGCTGGCATTGCTGCATATACTGTTGCTGCGGCAGCTTCTATTTCTGCTTTGTTAGGTAATAATGTTGACATACGATATCCGTAGTAAAAAAGATAATTTGACAATGACAGTTATCCTACCTGACAATCCCATATACAGTACCAGTACAGTTTTCAACATAATGACTTGCATTGTCACGGCAAAATGACCAGTACAAAAAAGCCCATGCTCCCTCTTCCTGCATCATCAACCCCACCTGTATCAGATATGGAGACTTGGTCGTCCCTCATTTCCAGGGAAAGTGGCGACACCTTGATTGAGCAAATCGTACGTATGGTGCAATCTCGCATCAACGATAAGCTTCTGCGTACTGGAGCTCGCATGCCATCCATACGGCAATTTGCCGCAACACATCATGTATCGCGTTTTACCGTCGTCGAGGCCTATGATCGCCTGGTGGGAACTGGATTTCTGGAATCTCGACGTGGTTCTGGGTTCTATGTCCGTGAACGCTCGCCTGGTATCGCTACAACGTATAACCAACACAGCATCGATAGCGCCACATCACAGCTTGATGTGGTCTGGTTGATACGCAACATGCTGCGTCAAATGCCTTCGCAAAAAATGCCGGGTAGCGGCCTTCTGCCGCCAGAATGGCTAGATGGCAGCCTGATTGCGGATGGACTGCGCACAATTGGCAGACAACATCAGTCTTTGTTGCTGAGCTACGGTACCCCCCAGGGATTTTTGCCATTACGCCAGCAATTGCAATTGAAATTAGCTGAACTTGAGGTTATGGCCTCTCCTGAACAGATACTGATGACAGCGGGCGTCACTCAGGCATTGGATATTGTTGCGCGCCATTTTCTTCAGCCCGGAGATGTTATTTTTGTCGATGACCCCGCCTGGTTCCTGATGTTTGGCTCCTTTGCCACTATGGGTGCCAAAGTTATCGGCATCCCTCGCCTAGCCGACGGGCCTGATATTGCCCTCCTGACAGAACTCGCAGCGCAACATCGCCCCAAACTTTATGTCATTAACTCCATTCTACATAACCCTAGTTCATCATCACTTTCAGCGGCCAAAGCCTTTCAAATATTGAAATTAGCCGAAGAACACGACTTCATGATTGTGGAAGATGATATTTATTGCGACATGCATCCCGGTGCCGCCGTACAAGCAGGTACCCGCATTGCCGCTCTGGATCAGTTACAAAGGGTGATTTATATGAGCAGTTTTTCCAAAACATTGTCAGCTAACCTCAGAGTAGGCTTTATTGCCACGTCAACCGCGCTGGCGCGTGATCTGGCTGACCGGAAAGTGCTCTCGGCTATGACAACATCTGAAATCGGGGAACGCCTCGTCTATAAAATTCTCTCTGACGGGCATTACCGTAAGCATGTAGAGCGGCTGCGTACGCACCTGGCCAGTACCCGTGAAAACGTGTTACGCCGATTAGAGCAGGTTGGATTTCGGATCGACGTAACACCTCTTGCCGGCATGTTTATCTGGGCAAATGCCCGCTGTGATACCAATGTATTGACGGAGGAAGCCCTACAACAAGGCTTTTTGCTCGCTCCTGGCAGCCTATTTTCTCCACGTCAGCTTCCTTCCAGCTGGATGCGAATCAATATCGCCAACATGCAGGATCCCGGCATATGGCAATTTTTTGAACAAAAACTGGGGCGCTAACCAGACTCGAGCTCATTTCATCAATGCTCTCATATTTCTACACAAAATATGACATCCACAGTTGAAATTCCATAAAACACCCACATTATCCGTACAATACGCGCGCTTCTGCTCCTGTCGGGCGAGTTCTGTGGAGTTAGTTTCTCTACAAAGAGTCCTCATACTGGACTTGTGCAGCACGCACCGTATCCCCATATTCGAACAAATATAAAACCACGTTCTTTGAACTAAAGAGGAAAAAATGACAACCACTGAAAAGCAAACCCTTGGTTTCCAAACTGAAGTCACACAACTGTTACAACTGATGATCCATTCCTTGTATTCAAACAAGGAAATCTTTCTACGAGAACTCGTCTCTAATGCATCAGATGCCGCCGATAAACTCCGGTTTGAAGCAATCAATAACAGTGCCTTATTTGAAGATGACCCAGAACTAAAAATTAGCATTTCCTTCGACAAAGCAGCACGCACCATTACTATTTCAGATAACGGTATCGGCATGAACCGCGAAGAAACGATTTCTCATCTGGGGACAATCGCCAAATCGGGAACCAAAGAATTCTTTTCAAACCTCTCAGGCGACCAGCAAAAAGATGCTGCCCTGATTGGCCAGTTTGGTGTCGGATTTTATTCTGGCTTTATCGTTGCAGATAAGATGACTGTCGAAACTCGACGCGCCGGAACGCCCGCCAATGAAGGCGTGCGCTGGGAATCTGAAGGCGCCGGAGAATTTGTAGTAGAAACCATCGACAAACCGACCCGCGGTACCGACATCATCCTGCATCTACGCGAAGGGGAGGACGATTTCCTCTCCTCGTGGAAACTCAAATCCATCATTCGCAAATATTCTGACCACATTTCCCTACCCATCCTGATGCACAAAGAAGAATGGGATGAAGAAAAGAAAGAAAATGTCGTCAAGGATGAGATGGAAACTGTCAATCAGGCTAGTGCTTTATGGACACGAAGCAAGTCTGACATCACACCTGAGCAATACGAAGAGTTTTACAAACATATCTCTCATGACTTTGGCGCACCACTGACCTATACCCATAATCGGGTTGAAGGTCGTAATGAATACATACAATTGCTGTATATCCCTGCACGTGCTCCTTTTGATATGTGGGATCGCAATAAGCGCGGTGGTATCAAACTGTATGTCAAACGCGTATTCATCATGGATGATGCTGAACAGCTTATGCCAGTCTATCTGCGTTTCGTCAAAGGCGTCATTGATTCCAGCGACCTACCACTGAATGTCTCGCGTGAAATTCTGCAAGAGTCTCGTGATGTCAAAGCAATTCGCGAAGGATCAACCAAGCGTGTACTTAGCCTGCTGGAAGAATTAGCCAATAGCGATGAGCAAGAGAAAAAAGACAAGTATGCAAGCTTCTGGTCCGAGTTTGGTCAGGTACTCAAAGAAGGTATTGGTGAAGATGCCATCAATAAAGAACGTATCAGTAAATTGCTGAGATTTGCATCAACATATAACGATAGTGATGTGCAAAATGTCTCATTCGCAGATTACATTGGTCGCATGAAAGAAGGCCAAGATAAAATTTACTACGTCACTGCTGAAAATTATCATGCTGCGAAAAATAGTCCTCATCTGGAAATTTTCAGTAAAAAAGGGATCGAAGTCCTGTTGCTGACAGATCGTGTCGATGAATGGATGCTATCCTTCCTGCAAGAAGCAGAAGGTAAAGAATTGGCGTCAGTTGCCAAAGGTGGCCTGGATCTAGGCAAGCTCGAAAACGAGACCGAAAAGAAACAACAGGAAGAAACGGAAACACAGTTCAAGGAATTGGTCGAGAAAATGAAAACGTCGCTTAGCGACAAGGCTAAAGACGTCCGAGTGACCTTCCGCCTCACAGATTCCCCTGCCTGTCTGGTGGCAGATGAAAACGAACTGTCTGGCAATCTGGTACGCATGCTCAAGGCAGCAGGCCAAGCAGCGCCGGAAACCAAACCTACCCTTGAGATCAATCCTGAGCATCCTCTGGTACAACGCCTAAAATATGAAGATGCCAAATTCGACGATTGGACGCACATTCTCTTCGATCAAGCACTCTTGGCTGAAGGTGGTGCGCTAGCAGATCCTGCTAGTTTCGTGAAACGACTCAATAATATGTTACTGACAATGTCGTCCAAGTAAAAAGGATAGTGACACCTCACCAGTAGCAGCTGAGTGAATCTCTAAAACACGTT
>JAATGO010000002.1 GCA_015654605.1 Betaproteobacteria bacterium | reverse complement strand
TGTGAGCGTGAAAAAAGTGCAGTGACTATACCCATTGCAGCAAACATGGCAGATGCGATATCCGCTAATGGCAACGTAGGTAAGATTGCTTCGACTTCTTTTCCCAACGGCACGTCGATTATACCCGCTGCAGCTTGGATGCTAAGATCATGTCCAGCAACGCTAGCCATTGGGCCATTTTGTCCGAACGACGAAATTGATGTAAATATCAATGAGGGTTTTCGTGCACGTAATATGTTTGCGCTTAAGTTTAAGCGCTCCATCACACCTGGTCGAAATCCCTCAATGACAACATCGCTACTATCGACCAGTTGTAAGAACCGTTCGTAATCTACGGATGATTTTAGGTTCAGAGTTACGGAGCGCTTATTGCGATTAAGTGAAGCAAATAACCCTGGGAAACGGCGTGATGGATCTCCTCCATCCGGTCGCTCTATCAGTATTACATCTGCACCAAGGTCGGCTAATAACATAGTGGCAAAAGGACCGGGATATTGTTCAGCCAAACTTAGGATTCGAATGCCAGCCAATGGTAGTGAAGTCATTAACTTTTACCTTTTATACACATTGATATTTTTAAATACTTACAAGTATATAATATTACTATATTAGTTTAAATATTCCTATTGGTAATATTTGGAATAAGTCCATCGCTAATGAATGTAAAGAACATAGCATGTGTAAAAATGAAATCACAATGAGATGCGCGAGAGTTTTCCTTAAAAGAATGTAATTATACTAACTGGTATAAATTAGTTAATATCGAGCTTGGTCAGTCTCAATGAATGGGATAAGGGAGAGTGGTGATGGAAAAAGAAGTGTTGGTTGAATGCGAAAATGGGTTAATGATTATTACGCTTAACCGACCTGAAGTAAAAAACGCTGTTAATCGATCGGTATCGTATGGTGTGTGCGAAGCGATAGATGAAATGGAGCGTCGGAGCGATTTACATTTAGCCATCTTGACGGGGGCCGGTGGAAATTTCTGTTCCGGTATGGACTTGAAGGCATTTACTCGTGGTGAAAGTCCGCGTGTGGAAGGCAGGGGATTACTAGGTATTGTTATGGCTCCACCGCGCAAACCGGTAATCGCAGCAGTTGAAGGATATGCATTGGCTGGTGGATTTGAGGCTGTGTTAGCGTGTGATCTTTTGGTGGCGTCGCGTACAGCACAATTCGGTTTACCCGAAGTGAAGCGTGGTTTGGTGGCTGGTGCAGGTGGATTGCTGCGACTGCCTCGATTGATACCTGAGCGTATTGCCATGGAGCTTGCGCTCACCGGTGCGATGATATCTGCTGAGCGCTTGGAGCGTCATGGCCTGATTAATAGATTGACAGAGCCGGGTCAGGCACTAGCTGAAGCTATACTCCTTGCGAAGACCATTCTGGGAAATGCTCCCCTGTCGGTTGCCGCAAGCAAGCGCGTCATAGTTGAGCAGCGCGATTGGTCATTGGAAGAAATGTTTGGACGGCAAGAGGCGATAACAGAACCTGTTATCTCTTCTAGAGATGCCCGCGAGGGAGCTTTGGCATTCGCTGAAAAAAGATTGCCTAACTGGACTGCTACCTAAGATTTTAACAACCGAAATGATGGGTGATTCACTCGTTATTAGGATATCTTTTATGTAAATATACTATTCAGTATATTTTATTTACCATAAATAATTTTTAAATTCTAAAAAGTATGATACTATATTTTCAAATAAATCAGGGGCGGATAGTTGCTATCCCATCCGAAGACTAAATGCATGATTGGAGACAATATGTGGAATATGGTAAAAACGGTGGTTGCATGTAAAACAAAAATATTTCCTGTCGGAGATGCGCTAGGTTTTTCTGGTAATTCTCAACGGAGACTCGGTTGAGCCAGGATGGTTGGGGTCGCTGGGGAAGTGATGACGAGCACGGCGCCCTAAACTTTATTGGTCCAGATCAGGTTCGTCACGCAAACACACTGGTTCAAACAGGAAAGGTGTTGCGTCTGGCGCAATTACTTTCATCTAAAACGCCTGTGCCAGCACATCGATGTGGCCTCCAACATTTCATGGGGCGCGATGGAGGCGATTATGCGGCTGGCGGCGCGCGACCTGGGGGATTCCAGTTTGCCGAAGACACGGTTGTTATGCCACTGCACATTGGTACGCATGTCGATGCATTGTGCCATGCATGGTATGACGACAAATTGTACAACGGATATTCCAGTAACACCGTACGAAGCACAATCGGTGCTGCGAAGCTTGGTGTAGAAAAGATGCCTCCGATTGTGACACGTGGTGTGTTGCTAGATATCGTCAAACTGAAGGGAAGGGTTCTTGATAATGGCGAAGTGGTAAGTAGAGATGACCTTCAGCAGGCAGCAAAAATGGTCGACGTTCAGGTGGGAAAAGGCGATGCCATATTGCTGAGAACTGGTTGGCAGGAATCGCAAAAAAATGTTGAAAATGTGTCCTTTAATACAGAAGCTGGTATTGATGCTGATGCAGCACTTTGGCTTGCTGAAACGGAAATAGCAATCGTTGGAGCGGATAATTTTGCTATCGAAGTCATTCCTTTCGCTGATGGCAAGGTATTTCCCGTACATCAGCTTTTAATTCGAGATTATGGAGTACCTCTTCTGGAGGGATTGATGTTGGACCCGCTGGTTGAAAGTGGTAGACATGAATTTCTTTTTATGGCGAGTCCGTTACCGATCGTTGGTGCTACTGGTAGTCCATTGTCTCCAGTAGTTGTATTGTAATTTCAAAAGAAGGCAAACCATTACATGAAGTCTGAGAAGAACAAAAAAGGTGCGTTGGATGGCGTTCGTGTGCTTGAAATAGCCTCGATGGTTTTTGGCCCACTGGCAGGCCAGCATTTGGGGGATATGGGTGCAGATGTCATAAAGTTGGAGCCACCAGAAGGCGATTTGACACGCTCAATTGGTCCGAGACGTTCTCCCAAAATGGGATCTTTTTTTCTCACGAATAACCGGAACAAACGTAGTATTGTGGTGGATTTGAAACGTCCAGAGGGACGTGAAATATTGCATCGTCTATTAGCCAAGACGGATGTACTGATCCATTCGATGCGGTTGCCTGCTGCTAAGCGTTTGGGGATCGATTATGAAACGCTGTCCACTAAGAATTCTGGGCTGATTTATTGCCACGTGACAGGCTATGGCAATGACGGTTTGTACGCTGGTAGGCCAGCATACGACGATATCATTCAAGCTGCCTCTGGTCTTGCGATGCTGCAAAAAGTTGTTGGTGGCCAGCCACGCTATATTCCCACCATTGTCGCAGATAAGATTAGTGGCGTGCATGCTGCTTACGCAATTATGGCCGCACTATTCCATCGGTTTCGTACCGGCGAAGGGCAACAAGTCGATGTCGCGATGTTTGAAACCATGACAGCATTTAACATGTTGGAACATCAGTGGGGGCATGCTTTTGAGCCTCCGATCGGTAAGATGGGTTATGAGCCAGTTGTGACTGCCGCTCGACGACCATACCGTACTTCAGATGGCTACTTGTCGATACTTCCCTATTCTGACACACACTGGAAACGTTTTTTTGAATTGGCAGGTGCGCCTGAAATCATGCAGGATGAGCGTTTTAGCACTTTCGCGGCACGTCAAAAAAATTTCCTAGAAGTATGGGGTGAAATTGAACGTCAGATTGCATTCAAAAGCAATGCTGAGTGGTTGCGTTTATTGACACCGGAAGACATACCATTTTCGATTGTCAATGATATCGAAGCTTTGCCAAACGATCCGCATTTGAACAGTGTAGATTTCTGGCAAATAGCAGAGCATCCGCCGGAAGGCACTTTGCGAATGGCGCGTAATCCGCTTGGCATGAGTGCCTCTACGACACGAATCACACGTCTGCCACCTAGACTCGGGGAACACACTGCAGAAATTCTTCGGGAATATGGGTATGACGATATCAGTTTGCAGCAATTAGCAGCTTCCGGTGGCGCTTGTGCCGCAAAACCTCTTTCTTGAGTATGTGAAATGATCTCTCGTACAATTTTCAGTTCTGAACATGAAGCCTTTCGTGACACCGTGCGACGCTTTATCGCCGAGCATGTTGTGCCACACCACGCACAATGGGAAAAAGATGGCCAGGTGCCTCGTGAATTATGGTTGAAAGCTGGTGAATTGGGTTTGCTTTGCTGTAACGTTCCTGAAGAATATGGTGGTATAGGTGGAGACTTCCTGCATAGCACAATTCTGATTGAGGAAATGGCGCGAGTGGGTGCGACAGGTCCCACTTTTTATCTACATTCTGACATTGTGGCTCCCTATATCGTGGATTTTGGCACAGAGGAGCAAAAGACGCGTTGGTTGCCTAAGATGGCGACGGGGGAGGTTGTGGTCGCACTGGGCATGAGCGAGCCTTCTGGTGGCAGCGACGTGCAAGCGATGCGGACACAAGCTTTGCGGGATGGAGATGATTACGTTATCAATGGTCAGAAAGTTTTCATCACAAATGGGCATAGTGCGGATTTGCTGGTGCTTGCTTGCAAAACAGATCCGGCTGCACGTGCTAAAGGGGTTAGCTTGATTCTGGTCGAAACGGATCGGCCAGGATTTTCACGTGGTCGTAAGCTAGAGAAGATTGGCTGCAAGGCACAGGATACGTCAGAACTTTTTTTCTCGGATGTTCGTGTGCCAGTAGGCAATCTCCTGGGGCAGGAAGGTAGTGGATTCGCACATTTGATGACGCAGCTATCTCAGGAGCGTCTAGTTCAGGCAATTCGAGGTGTGGCTAGTTCCGAGGCTGCACTGCAATGGACGATCGAATACGTGAGTGAACGCAAGATGTTCGGACAAACCCTTGGCGATATGCAAAATACGCGTTTCAAGCTTGCAGGACTGCATGCAGAAATTCTTGGTCAAAGAGTTTTTGTTGATCGTTGCATAGCACTTCATCTCAATGGGGAACTAGATCCAACAGATGCGGCCGCGGCTAAACTGATTACGACCGAGTTACAGGGACGTGTGATGGATGAGTGTCTGCAGTTTTTTGGTGGGTGGGGGTATATGTGGGAATACCCCATCGCACGGGCTTACGCTGATGCGCGTATGTGTCGTATTGGTGGTGGAACGGCTGAAGTAATGCGACAAATTATCGCTAATTCGCTGCTCCCTAAGGTGACAAGAAAAAGGGAGTAATCCAATAGCATGCTGAGGAGACAAAGTGATTGGGATATGCATTAGTAGAAAGGAGTAGACAGACTGGCACTAGATAAAGATGGAAAAAATATCGCACTATGCTTGCACACACGTCAGCAGAAACCGTAGGAAAAAGTGGTAATAGATAAATATAACAACGAAATATAACAATGATGGCCAAACCCAGGTTTAAAGGGGTTAAGCCGGATATTACGGAGACACTATGGTGAGAAAATCAATCTGTACACTGGGAGCTCTCGGTGCTCTGGCTAGCACTGCACATGCACAAAGCAATGTGACTATATACGGCCTTTTGGATGAAGGTATTGTACATGAATCTGGTGGTAAAGCTGGTACGGTCACAGGTATTGCCAGTGGCATGTCTGCAGGTTCACGTCTAGGATTTATGGGTAAAGAATATCTAGGTGGAGGTTTGTCGGCCAATTTTCTGCTGGAGACAGGCTTTCAGATGGATACGGGTACTCTTGGTCAGGGCGGCCTATTATTTGGACGGCAAGGTTATATGGGGTTAAAGGGAGATTTCGGTGCGATCAATGCTGGTATCCAATATACGCCTTATTATCTCGTGGTGTCTTTTGCTGATCCGTTTATCAGCGGGCTGGCTGGGAAAGGGACTGGCATGATGGCTAGCTCCGGGACTCGCATGGACAACACTGTGAAATATAATTCACCATCGTTCTGTGGGGCTGCTGTTGAGATCGCATACCAATTCGGAGAGGTTGCGGGCGATACGCGTAGTAATAGCGCGTTTGGTGGTGCATTAAGTTACTCACTTGGATCGCTGGAGCTGAGGTTGGCACATCATAATAAAAGAGTCGTGATTCCAGCCAGTAGTACTGCACCAGCAGGGTCTAGTGATGCCAAGAATACGATGATTGCTGCAACATATAATTTTAAAATATTTAAGTTGTACGGTGCATATGCGGTGAATAAAGGATTTGGTAGTTCTCCATTCCTGGTACCTACTGCTTATAGTAATGTGGCACCTGCTGCTTCAACTAATAGTCGAGATATGCTCCTTGGGATATCGATACCATACGGGCAGCACACATTCCTTGCTTCGATTATTCGGAAAGACGATAAGGATGTAGCGAATCGTGATGCGACAAAATGGGCGATAGGTTATTTTTATGCATTGTCTAAACATACCAAATTGTATGCCTCTTATTCCGCCATTAATAATACCAATGGCGCTGCTTACACAGTAGCAACGGCAATTGAATCTGGAACTGGCAACAAAGGATCAAATATCGGTATTGTCCATTCGTTTTAGAGGATGTCCTACGCTGCATCCCACTCGATACGTGAAGTTTTCTTGTGTTCTCTATCTTAGCAATGCAGCGGCAAGGATATATCGCAGGAACTGTTAAGTCAGCAATGTTTTGATAGTTAATGAGTAGACAGAAAGTGAAAAATGGGTAAATTTCTGAATAAGCATACGAAAGATTATTATGGAGGCGGCCTGATGGCTGTTATCGGTGTCGCTGCTATATTGCAGGGGCGTGTTTACAATGTTGGTAGCTTACACAGAATGGGCCCTGGTTTTTTCCCTGTTGTACTTGGAAGTCTTTTATTTTTGGTAGGGATTTTAGTCATATTATTCGCAAAAAGAGGAATTTCACCTGTGGCAGAAAAAGATTTTCCTTCTGAATGGCGTGGCTGGATTTGCATTGCTGTTAGTATTGTTGCCTTTGTGATCTTGGGAAAATATGGTGGATTGGTTCCAGCGACGTTTGCGGTTGTTTTCATATCTGCAATGGGAGATCGAAAAAATACCGTGACGCGCGCATTGATACTCGCGTTATCGATGGTCGGAATCTGTATCGTCATCTTCTGGTGTGCTTTAAAAATCCAGTTTCCTTTGTTTCAGTGGGGGTAACTCATGATTATGCAAGCGTTGATGGATCTGTGGTCAGGATTTGGTGTGGCGCTTCAGCCGCATAATCTCATGTGGTCTTTTGTTGGTGTGTTAATTGGGAATCTTATCGGCGTACTGCCAGGGATGGGAGCATTATCAGCCATTTCAATGCTGCTGCCACTGACTTATTCGTTGCATCCCATCTCTGCCATATTAATGCTGGCAGGAATATTTTATGGTTCCCAATATGGCGGTGCGATTGGTGCGATCCTACTTAATTTACCTACGCATCCACCCCATGCGGTTACCTGTCTCGACGGTTATCCACTCACCAGGCAAGGTAAGGGAGGGACTGCTCTTGGCATTACAATGATTGCATCGTTCTTTGCGGCATCTTTTGGCGTTATTGTCATGATTTTCGCCTCGCCGTTGCTAGTGAGTGTCGCCTTCAAATTCGGTCCTGCTGAAGTTTTTTCGATCATGCTATTGGGGTTAATATGCGGAGGAACAATGTCGAAAGGATCTCCGCTAAAAGGCGTAGCAATGACAATTTTTGGTTTAATGGTTGGTTTGGTCGGGACAGATGTGAATTCTGGTACGCAGCGGTTTACATTTGGATTGATAGAGCTGTCCGATAAGGTTGAATTGGTTGCGTTGGCACTTGGTCTGTTTGGCGTGACAGAGTTTCTGAGAAGTGTTAATCGTATGGATGAAATCGGTAGTGGGGTGAATGTACGATTGCGCGATATGCGACCTAGCAAAGCGGAGTTGAAGCAGTCGTTTTTCCCCATGGTACGTGGTACATTGATTGGTACTTTGTTTGGCGCAATGCCAGGTACGGGGCCAACCATTACTACATTCATAGCGTATGCATTTGAGCGAAAAATCTCAAAAACACCAGAACGGTTTGGGCATGGTGCTATTGAAGGAGTAGCATCCCCCGAAGCAGCTTCACATTCAAAAACCCAAGTCGATTTTATTCCAACTATGAGTTTGGGTATTCCTGGCGATGCCGTCATGGCATTGATTCTAGGAGCATTACTGATTCAAGGTATCCAACCTGGCCCTCAGTTGATCACCGAACATACAGATTTATTTTGGGGATTAATTGCCAGTTTTTGGATTGGTAATGTGTTGCTAGTGTTATTGAATGTTCCGTTAATTGGTATTTGGGTTAAGTTACTGCGAGTGCCATATCGTTATTTATATCCCGCCGCATTATTTTTCATTGCTGTCGGTGTTTATAGTACTAACAATAGCTTGTTTGAAATAGGGGAAGTTTTAGTATTTGGTTTGATCGGGGCAGTTTTTGTCGCACTCGATTTTCCAGTCTCGCCGATTTTGTTGGGCTATGTACTTGGTCCAATGATTGAAGAAAATTTCCGCCGTGCCCTGCTGCTGTCGCGTGGTGATTTAATTATATTTCTTGATCATCCGATCAGTGCAACATTTATTTCGATAAGCGTTGTACTCATTCTTGGGCAGTTATTTTTTGCTATGCGTGGCTATCAACGTAAGCGAGGAATCACAAATTTACCAGGTACTACTTAGAACGCATCTCATGCCTATTATGAGATGCGGTTTACTTACATTAATATAATGTCATATTGCTCTTGCGGATAATCGGTTTGTACTTGTAACGAAATAGGCTTTTGAATAAAGTCGCCTAGCATGGCCAGATGCTGGGATTCTTCCTCTAAGAACATATCAACAACTACCTGT
>JAATGO010000247.1 GCA_015654605.1 Betaproteobacteria bacterium | reverse complement strand
TGGTGGGTGCTGAGAGGCTCGAACTCCCGACCTACGCCTTGTAAGGGCGCCGCTCTACCAACTGAGCTAAGCACCCGCACCATCAGCTCAAACTATCATTTTTGTGCTTTTTGATCAGCACGAAAGAGCGCTATTCTAACCTAACTTTTTTTGCTTTACCAGTGTTAATTAATGCGCCCTTCATTATCACGACACTCGCTAGATATCTCTGAAGCTCAAATACCACAATAACAAAGAAAAAAACATAATAAAAAACAGTGAAAAACATTCGTCATGAACGTTTTTCACTGACAACACTACTATTACTATTCTCTGTTAATGCTTCAGAACATTGCTGTCAGTCGCATCATCCTTGGGGGATACGGCACTGACAACCAAGTCTTCTTCTGGTAAAGGCTGAGGTTGGTGTTCCAAAGCGATTTCTAATACCTTGTCAATCCAACGCACTGGCACAATTTCCAACTTATTTTTAACGTTGTCCGGTATTTCAGCCAGATCTTTTACATTCTGCTCTGGTATCAATACCGTTTTAATTCCTCCGCGATGCGCTGCTAATAGCTTTTCTTTCAAGCCACCAATCGGTAAGACTTCACCACGCAGAGTAATTTCCCCTGTCATGGCGACATCTGCACGCACAGGAATGCCGGTGAATATAGATACCAGTGCCGTTGTCATGGCGATACCTGCCGATGGTCCATCCTTGGGCGTAGCACCTTCAGGAACGTGAATGTGAATATCACTCTTCTCAAACACTTCGCCTTTAATGCCAAGCTTTTGAGCACGGCTACGCACAACAGTCCGCGCTGCTTCAATCGACTCTTTCATGACATCGCCCAGGGTACCCGTGCGGATAATATTACCCTTCCCTGACATCGTCACGGCTTCAATGGTGAGCAAATCGCCGCCAACTTCTGTCCATGCCAAACCAACGACCTGGCCAATCTGATTTTCTTTTTCAGCAACGCCGTAATCAAAACGACGTACTCCCAAGAATTTATCCAGATTGCGTGAAGTCACAGTGATTTTTTTCTCCTGTTTTTTCAACAGCAATAATTTCACCACCTTGCGGCAAATTTTCGAAATTTCACGTTCGAGTGAGCGCACGCCTGCTTCTCTCGTGTAATAACGAATAATGTCGCGAATAGCCGACTCTGCCACACTGATTTCATCCACCTTGAGGCCATTGTTTTTGATCTGTTTTGGCAACAGATAACGTTGTGCAATACTGGTTTTTTCGTCTTCTGTATAGCCAGATAGACGGATCACTTCCATCCGATCCAACAATGCCGGAGGAATGTCGAATGAATTTGATGTTGCAACGAACATCACATCCGACAAATCAAAATCAACTTCAATGTAGTGGTCAGAAAACGTATGGTTTTGCTCTGGATCCAATACCTCTAACAAGGCTGAGGATGGGTCGCCACGGAAATCCATACCAAGCTTGTCAATTTCATCAAGCAAAAATAAAGGGTTGCGCACACCAACTTTAGCCAGGCTTTGCAAAATCTTGCCGGGCATGGATCCAATATAGGTCCGACGATGCCCACGAATCTCTGCCTCGTCGCGCACACCACCTAAAGCCATGCGGACAAATTTACGATTGGTTGCACGCGCGATAGATTGACCAAGCGATGTCTTCCCGACCCCTGGAGGGCCAACAAAGCACAAAATCGGCGCTTTCAACTTATCGACACGCTGCTGTACAGCAAGGTACTCCAAAATGCGTTCTTTGACCTTTTCCAGGCCATAGTGATCGCCCTCAAGTACTTTCTCTGCATTAGGCAAGTCGTTGTTGACCTTGGATTTCTTTTTCCATGGCAAACTGACCAACGTATCAATATAATTGCGTACAACCGTGGCTTCCGCCGACATCGGTGACATCAGTTTCAGTTTTTTCAGTTCTGATTGTGCTTTTTCGAGTGCTTCCTTGGGCATTTTGGCGGCGAGAATTTTCTTTTCCAGCTCTTCCATATCAGCACCGTCTTCACCTTCACCCAGCTCTTTCTGGATCGCCTTTACCTGCTCATTGAGGTAATACTCGCGTTGCGACTTCTCCATCTGACGTTTGACACGGCCGCGGATCCGCTTCTCGACTTGCAAAATATCGAGCTCACCTTCCAGTTGTCCTAGCAAGTGCTCATGTCTCTTGGCAATATTAACGATTTCCAGAATGACTTGCTTTTGCTCAAGCTTTAGCGGCAAATGCGCGGCAATCGTATCTGCCAAACGACCTGCATCATCAATACCTGCCAGCGAACTGAGGATTTCAGGAGGAATTTTCTTGTTCAGTTTCACATATTGGTCAAATTGCTGAACAATCGTGCGGCGCATTGCTTCTACTTCTGCTTCATCGCCTATTTCAGATTCCAGAGGAGTCAAATCGGCGACAAAATGCGTATCCAGTTCACTGATGTGATGAATACGTGCGCGCTGGGTGCCTTCTACTAATACCTTGACAGTGCCATCCGGCAACTTCAGCATCTGCAAAATATTAGCGACGCAACCTATCGAATAAATATCTTCTGGTGATGGTTCATCCTTTGCTGCAGCTTTCTGAGCGGCAAGCATGATACTCTTGCCTTGCTCCATTGCAGCTTCCAGAGCTTTGATTGATTTAGGGCGGCCAACAAACAAGGGAATTACCATATGCGGAAAGACAACAACATCCCGTAGTGGCAATAGTGGCAACTGCATTTGTTCCGTAAGTGTAGAGGTCGTCATGGCGAGCCTTATCAAAAGTGTCTAAGAGTGATGTTGGCGCGAGTCGAAAAAACACAAGTCCTAAAAGTCCAAATTATTGCGATAAAAAGAAAATTTATTCATAAAAGTACAAAAAAATAAAAAAACCACCCATAGAGTCTTCTCTGGGTGGCTTTACGATCGAAGCCAGTGCGTTTTACGGTGTAATTCAGTCCGTTTAATTTACGCAGTTTAATCCATGCAGTTCGGTTTATTCTACCGCTTTTTATGCAACCGTGTGCGCAAAGCACATTCTGGATATTACATTTTCCTTATGCCTGTCCTATGCACCCGAAACCTTGGCTTGTTCATCATATATCAATAACGGTTTAGCACCATTGATAATGGTGTTTTCATCGATAACTACCTTGGCAACATTTTGTTCATTAGGTAACTCGTACATCACATCCAGCAAAGCATGTTCGAGTATGGAACGTAAGCCACGAGCACCTGTTTTGCGTGCCAATGCTTTTTTCGCAATAGCCTGTAATGCTGCAGGACGAATTTCCAATTCGGCACCCTCCATTTCCAGCAATTTGGCATATTGTTTGATAAGGGCATTTTTGGGTTCCAGCAAGATCTGAATCAATGCCGCTTCATCAAGCTCATTGAGCGTCGCAATGACGGGTAAGCGCCCTACCAATTCGGGAATCAGTCCAAATTTCACCAAGTCATCAGGCTCTGCCGATAACAGAACCTCACTGGTTGTTTTTTGTGTCTGACTCTTCACATTGGCAGAAAAGCCGATACCACTCTTTTCTGAGCGTTCAGAAATAATTTTTGCCAGCCCATCAAAAGCACCACCACAAATAAACATGATGTTAGTGGTATCAATTTGCACAAAATCCTGGTTAGGATGTTTACGTCCCCCTTGTGGAGGGACAGATGCCATCGTACCTTCGATCAGTTTGAGCAAAGCCTGCTGCACACCCTCTCCAGAAACATCACGGGTAATCGATGGATTGTCTGCCTTACGAGAAATCTTGTCGATTTCATCGATATAAACAATACCCCGCTGTGCTTTCTCAACCTCATAATTGCAATTTTGCAATAATTTCTGAATGATATTTTCGACATCTTCGCCAACATAGCCCGCTTCCGTCAATGTTGTCGCATCGGCAATAACAAATGGAACATTCAACATACGCGCCAATGTTTGTGCCAATAAAGTCTTACCTGACCCAGTAGGGCCAACTAGCAGAATATTGCTTTTTGCCAACTCAACATCATCTTTTTTACCGAGATGTTTGAGGCGTTTGTAGTGGTTATATACCGCCACAGACAGTATCCGCTTGGCGGTTGACTGCCCAATGACATACTGGTCAAGCATGTCGCAAATTTCTTGTGGCGTCGGCAAGTCTGACTTTGCGCCTGTCACAGACTCAATAGTAGAGGCTTCATCACGAATGATGTCGTTGCACAAGTCAATACATTCATCACAGATATATACGCCTGGACCAGCAACCAATTTCTTGACCTGTTCCTGGGTTTTACCGCAAAATGAGCATTTTAATTGATTCTTGTCGTCGGTGTACTTTGCCATCCTCTCACCTCTATACCTCAAATTTCCCTCACGTCGTTGCCTTAAACGTTTTGTTCTAATAAAAAGTTGACCGTCTTTTCACT
>JAATGO010000192.1 GCA_015654605.1 Betaproteobacteria bacterium | reverse complement strand
GGTTGATGTAGCATTGCGTTGCCATGGTGCTAACGAAGTAAATGTGGGAGGAGTTGCCGTCGTCGTCGAATAGATGTTTCCAACGACCCAAGCGCCCCAGCCAGAATTACCTTGTCGAATATCAGTTTGCTGATGGACATAGTCAACGCTCAGCACTGCGCGATGTCGAATTATGCCAGTGTCGAACGAAGCACGTAATCCTGCCTGATAGTTTTCATTATCAAAGGAGTAAGGGAGATTCCTCACGCGCGCCATGAAATCGCCATTGGGCTTAACGCCACTAATGACAGCTGCGCCAGTGTTGGCACTGCGAAACCAGGAACGGCTGGCACCTACAAATCCTGTCAGATGTTCGTTAAAATCATAGTCAGCTTTTAATACGACACTAGTGTCTTCTTGGTCGATAGGTTGGCCGAGCAATATGGGAGAGTCAGGAGAGGGGGCGCCAGGAATCGTGTTGCTGCCAAAGAGTACGACAGGCTGCGCATTGTCAATGTGACTGTTTTGATGAAGAACGTCTAGAGAAGCACGTAATTTTTGACCGCGATAATCAAGTCCGAGGGCACCTGAGGAGAGACGAGAGTCTCGATCTTTCCATTGCGTTTCTCCATTGCGATAAAGACCATTAAATCTGATACCCCATTCGTTCGCTTCGCCGAAACGGCGACCAGCATCAATGTGAGCGCCGATCTGCCCATTGGTAATGTAACTCGCAGTCAAGCGCGTCAGTGGCGTATCGCCAGCACGCTTGGGCACAAGATTAACGCTACTTCCTACGTATCCACCTGGACTCATTCCATTTAACATGGTGTCGAGACCTTTGATGACTTCAATACGCTCATACAATTCAGGGGATTGTTTGTACATGCTTCCAGCCTGCATGCCATTGAAAGTAATTTGTCCGAGGTTGGATGAATTGGCAAAGCCGCGTACCATCATTGGGCTGCCGGTGGGGCCATAACGTACTCCCATATCTTGAACAGATGGATCATTCGCAAGAACATCCGCCAGCGTTTGCGCTTGCTGGTTTTCAATCAACTCTGATGTATAACTGGTTTGATTAAATGGAGTATCCAGAAAATCCATGTTGCCAAGCAGACCCACGCGACCGCCGCGAGCAACTTGCCCTCCAGCATAGGCTGGGAGTGGTGCTCCAGGGTCTTGTACACCTTTTACGATGACGACTGGTAGGGGCGACGATGTTTGCGACAGAACAGTGGTGGTAGCGGATGTTCCTGGATTTGAGTGGAGTCCAGTACCGCTTAACGCTTGTTCCAGTGCTTGGTCAAACGTCTTTGTGCCTTCGAGCGCGGGTGCATTTTTATCTGCAATCAAGCTTTGATCAATTTCCACTGTTTTACCAAACAGTTGCTCCAATGCATTGATTGTTGTGGCTAATGGTTGTGCAGGCAGCGATACTTGGCGTGTTTCGGAAATCGTTGTGGAAGCCGTTTGCGCTCGAGCCTCTGGTGATACGGACGCCATGGCAAATACCGCAGTGCAGGCGAGCATGATGGTGCTCAATGAATGGGTATGTTGCCGCGCCTCCCTTGGTGTGAAAACTGCGCTAGTTTGCATAGCGTCTTTATTTTGAATCATGTCCGTAAACCCCTAGAGTAATGTTTGTTAATGTAAACACGAATGATTATCAAAAGCATTATTGTTATACTATGAAATAATTGCCTGGTCAAGAAAGTGTTCTTTTGGTTGCTATTCATGCGGGCATGTTCTTGTGCGCATCAGGTTGCGGAATCCAAAGTGCCTGGCTGAAAAAGGACTCTCTTAACAGCATGCCCAAGACGGCACGTTTGTGCGGGAAGTCAAATTCTTTGAGTAACGCATAGCCACAGCGCGGCAAGCTTTTATGCATTTTCGCATTGTCATTGCGCGGTTCGACGACGATGCGTTGAGTGCGGCAGTCATCAAGATAGAGATAGTGTGATAAGGATGGCAGCCAAGCAGTGAGAAAAGGTTTTCCTCGAAAGGAGGCTTCTCCAACGAGAGCATGCCAGCCACGATCATAGTCGCTGGCATCATAAAATGGCGCGATGCGATCTTCCTTGGCCCAATAAACTTCGAAATAGCCAAAGGGTACATCATCGAAACACCCGATAAGATTAATGATGTGCGGATCAGCATGAATCTGTTCTAGATAGTGTTGATGTTTTGCGATGTCACCATGTTCTTGCCAGAAATGGTCGACAACGGGATCGTTCATCCAACGATGAAATAGAGGCAGGTCGTGCTCTTGATCTACTGTCCGAAAATGTAATGTTTTGCCAAGCCAAGGAATAAAACGCTGATAGACAGTTCCAGAAGGCTTAGGTGCACGAAGTGGGTGACGTTGTTTTCCTGTAGTGCAGTACTGCAATGCATAGGGAAGGCGATTGTGGGAGAGCCATAATTGTGGCTGCTGCCAAAACAATTCTCGATGTATCCGTAATTGTTGTCCATGGTGTATCACCATAAACTGGTCATGAAACCATGCGGGAAAATAAGGTGAAGATAGTTCCAGTTGTGCGTAGTCTGGGTAACATTGAAATGCCGCTTCTATGGCCGAAAGAATACCGACAGCATCTGGTTTTTCCGTGGAAACAGAGGCGTGCTCCAGAGTCAGGGAAGATGTTGTTGTATAAAGCTTCCATTGACTTTTTAACAGTATATTTTTTGCATCGACACGAAGCATATTGTCTGATGTATTGGTGTCGATTGCCTGTCCTGCGACGTGAGAAACATAACGAAATCCGGCACAAGATGCTGGATTGTCAGGAGGAGTAGACGTTAAATCAACAGCAGACACAAGGTTCCCTTGAGATATATGG
>JAATGO010000344.1 GCA_015654605.1 Betaproteobacteria bacterium | reverse complement strand
TTGGTTTTTTTATTGCTTTTCTGATTTGGTATTTAACTGTTGATTATTTTCAATTACCGAGATTTAAAAATCTCCCAAGAGTAATAGATGTATTCCGGGAGTTTTTTAGTCGTAACCCTGTTTACGGGTTATCGCTATATACTCCCGATTATTATCTTCATATCTTGCATAGCTTGTATCGTGTTGGGATAGCTTTCCTATTAGCCACCCTACTAGGAGTTCCACTCGGTTTATTGCTTGGATGGTCGCCTAAAGCTCATGATTACCTCTTTCCTTTGTTTGAAATAGTACGACCAATACCTCCTCTCGCATGGGTTCCGATTGCCATTTTGATGTTTCACGGAACAGAAACCCCCGTTATTTTCTTGACTTTCTTAGCCTCTTTTTTTGCAACAACACTTAATAGCATGATTGGGGTCCAATCCATCGATCCCTCTCTCATTCGTGCAGCACGTTGCTTAGGAGCTGATCAAAGAACATTGATCTTTCATGTGATCATTCCAGGATCAATGCCCTCTATTTTAGGAGGTTTGCAAGTGTCTATTGGCGTTGCCTGGTTTTCTTTAGTTGCTGCCGAAATGGTATCAGGTGAATATGGACTTGGTTATGTGATTAATACTGGGTACTCTCTTGCCACGTACCCCACTATCTTCATAGGAATGATTACTCTTGGCATTGTTGGCTATTTCACGTCTACACTAGTGCGATTTGCGCAGCATTATTTTTTAAGATGGAATGCGCAAGAAGGAGAACGTTGAAATGAATGATACCCAAAAAAATACCTCCCAGCCTCCCATCGGACATCTGGAAATTATTGATGCTGTAAAAGTATATGAAACAAAAGACAGAGCTCACACAAGAGCGGTAGATCACTGTTCACTTGATATTGCTGCTGGAGAAATCTGCATGGTGGTAGGCCCCTCTGGATGTGGAAAAACCACATTGCTCAATGCAGTTGCAGGATTTCATGACCTTACTGCCGGAACAATTAAACTTGATGGGAAAATTTTATCTAACTCACATAATAAGCATGCCCAGCCTGGCCCTGATCGTGTTGTTGTATTTCAAAATGGCGCTCTATTTCCCTGGAAGACTATTTTACAAAATGTAATTTTTGGTCCTCTTGCCCAACATGCTATGACACGAAAAAAAGCAATCGATAAAGCACAGTCTCTTATGGCAGATGCTGGTTTGACTGGATTGGAAAATGCATATCCAAATCAAATTTCATCCGGTCTACGTCGACGTGTGGAAATCGTCCGAGCGATGATGAATGATCCTGCAGTGCTACTACTAGATGAACCATATAGAGCTTTGGATCCATTAACAAGATTAATGATGCATGAAGCCTTGTTGGAAATGCATGCTCAACGACCTGTCACGATTCTTTTTATTACGCATGATATAGAAGAAGCTGTCTTTTTAGGTCACCGTGTTGTCGTAATGTCAGCTAGACCATGCCGTCCTACTTTACAGTTTGCTATAGATGCGCCTCATCCCCGTCAAATGGGATTTACGACGAGTCCATTATTCAGACACTACGTGGAAACAGCACTAGATGCGGTACAAATAGAAGCCAACAAGGCTTTTACGACTGGTATGAATGGAATAAGAGAATGAGCTCATTAATCCAGCACTTAAGAACTGTACGCACAACTGGTGCAACGATAACGTTATCCTCGAAAGCAAGAGGAGTAGTGTCTCTCGTGATTGCTACCATTATATGGGAACTCATTGCACGTTGCCCTCAGATTTTTGGTTTTACAGTTCCCATCGTTGGTGTATTCCCTGCTCCTTCGTTAATATTTATAGAATGGTCTACTCTGTTGCCAGAGGTAACTTATTGGTCATCTTGGGCATTAAGTCTAGAGCGCGTTCTTTTAGGCTTCACATGCGCCGCCCTATTAGCAATCCCACTTGGCTTACTATTTGCAACGAATCGTTTGGTTCGGGGCATATTGTTTCCACTTTTTGAAATACTTCGTCCAATACCACCTATTGCTTGGGTTCCCGCTGCCATTATTTTTTGGCCAACTCAAGAGTTATCCATTATTTTTGTCATTTTTCTCGGTGCATTTTATACCATTGCACTTAATACCTATAACGGTGCTCGGCAAATAGACGTTGCCCTAGTTCAGTCTGCTTTGTCGATGGGGGCTGGCCGCTGGTATGTATTTCGTCGAATTGTTTTACCCGCCAGCCTTCCGAGTATTATTACTGGTGCCTCCATTGGCATGGGAATTACATGGGAAGTAGTAGTTGCCGCTGAACTCATTTCGGGTAGTAACGGTGGAGATAGTGCAACTGGTCTTGGTATTTTCATGTGGAATGCCTATACAGCAGGCAATCATGAAAGGATTTTCGTGGCGATGTTATCTATCGGCATAGCGGGATATATATCGAGCAGTCTATTAAGAAAATTGGGAAGTTTTTTAACGCCATGGGTCACTAAGGGATAAAAATGGAAAGTCAGAATAACTCTGCCGGAAGTGACTTACATCGGTTGGCTCATGGGGGGGGGGTAGAAATTGCCGCGCTATACCATTCGTTCGGACGCGGGAATAAACGTGAAAATATTATTGCGGGTTGTAGTTTGCAGATTACGGAAGGTAAACTCACTGTTGTGATAGGCCCCTCTGGTTGTGGAAAAAGTACACTTGCCAAGTTAATTGCCGGATATTTAACTCCAGATGATGGACGTATACGTATCAATGGACGGCATGTCAAAGGCCCAGGAAATGATCGGCTCATGGTTTTTCAGGAAAGCGCCCTATTTCCATGGATGAGTAACGAAGAAAATGCGTTGTTCGGTCTTCGTGCCTCTGGAAATATTAATACCAAAACTAAAAATATGGCTTTTAATCTTTTGGAGCGAGTTGGTCTTTTTCAGTTTAAAGATAAATTTCCACTTGCGTTATCTGGTGGAATGCAACGTAGATTGGAGATGGTTCGAGCTTTAGTCAATGAACCGGAGTTATTTATTCTTGATGAACCTTTTCGTGGACTTGATGCAATGACAAGAACATTGATGCAAGAACACTTTGCAAAAATGTTTGAAGAAGGACGACGTACTGCTTTGTTTATCACAACAGATATAGATGAGGCTATTTTATTGGCAGACCGAATTGTGATCATGAGTAACAAACCGATGTCTGTTGCTGAAATTATTGAAATAGATATTCCACGTCCTAGGACAATCGCCGACCTGTTCAAAAATGATCGCGCCAACGAGATAAAGAAAAATATTGTAAAAATTCTGTACATTGAGGCATTAAAATCATTTGAAGGAACAAAGAAGGCGGCTGTTATGCTAAAAGGCATGGGAATGCAGAAGGAGCGCATCGATTGATCTCCGCTCTTTTCACTACTAATCATTTCTCATTGCTTTTCTCATCACTTCCATCGGTATCTTCTCTTTTTATTCTTCTCATATCAGTCTTATGTTCTGGGGTACTTCGTGGATTTACGGGATTTGGCTCAGCGTTGTTTGCGGTACCCATTTTGTCATTATTCATGGCACCGTTGGAAGCTGCTTCTGTAGTAATGGGATTTCAGGTTCTGTCCGGCCTACAAACATTAAGCTCAGATTGGGAATATATCGATACGAAATCGATAATACCGTTATGCTTGGCTGGTTCGCTTGCTTCAATTTTAGGAAGTATTTTGCTGGTAAATATGTCGCCTCAGGCAGCTAAGCTTATTATGGGAGTTATCATACTTATCGCCGTATTCTGCTTAACAGCTGGCTGGCGATTCAAAAAATCTCCAGATTCATTTATCATAGCTTCTGTCGGTACATTATCAGGCTTACTCAATGGCTTTTCTGCAATGGGTGGAGCTCCATTGATCGTATATTTTCTTAGTGGCCCCTATACACCGCAAACAGCACGCGCCACTATGACGTGCATATTCATGTTGCAGGGGGCGGTTTCTCTTGCCAGTGTTGTGTATCAAGGAGCGACAACTTTGCATACGTTTATTCTCATCATTGCCATGTTTCCATTTCTCGCAATCGGAACCGGCTTGGGAACCTGGGCATTTAGAGTCGCCCCTCCTTTCGTATACCGTTGGGTTGCGATAGCGACGCTATCTTTGCTGGCAATTGGCATTATCATACAGACTAGCTATGACAGGTTTTCGCATAGTGTGAGTGAAAAAAGTCATTATCCCAATAGGGATTACAAAAATTTGCAGCCGGGCATTGAATCGACATCCCGCTAATCCCATGCCTTCAATCTTTGGATACTTCTTTGCCAATGGGCTGCCTAGCCATTCCTGAGGTTCAAGCCAACAGGCGTAACCGGGGCAATCATCCAGTCCAAAACCGGCGATGATAGCTGAAAAAATTTCAATTGGTTAGTGGTAGTTTGGTAGTTTTTCGAACGTTTCACAAACTAATGATTAGTTCTTAATGCTCAGACGCTATTTGTGGTCAATGTACTAGAATCACTCTCTTAGTATTTCATCATGATATTATCCAATTTCAACACCATTGATCTCTAATATGGAAATAAGACAGCTCAAATACTTCATACGTGTGATCGAACTTGGCAGCATGGGGAAAGCCGCTGTAGATATGGGTGTTGTCACATCGACGCTGAGTCAACAAATAAGTCGTCTGGAAGGAGAGCTTTCTGCTCGCCTACTTAAACGTACTTCGACAGGAGTCACCCCTACAGAAGCCGGTCTGGCTTTTTTTCGGCATGCTCAACTCGCCCTACGCCATGCAGAGGAAGCCGTGCGTGCAGCGCAGCAAGCTCGCCTATCAGGACAAGTCAGTATCGGCATGGCACCGTCTACTGCATCAATACTGGCAGTACCATTTATGCGTGCGTTGCAGGAACGTTATCCAGATATCCACCTTCGTTTGGTAGAAAGCTTATCTGGAAATCTTGCCTCGCTTCTGAATTCTAGGCAACTGGATATGGCTATTTTATTTGAAACGAAGCCTGGACAACGCTTCAGCACAATGCCATTACTGGATGAAGATTTATTCTTGATTGGATCTGCCGAACTACCAAGCATGCCAGTAGCCAAGAAAGTGCGCCTTGCGCAACTTGGAAATGTTCCGCTTGTCATGCCCAGTGGCATGCATGGCTTACGTGCCATTGTGATGAATGCATTTGCCAACGTGCGTTGTGAACCAAATATCGTTGCAGACATTGATGGCCTGGCGATTCTTATGGATATGGTGAGTAGCGGTTTTGCTGCGACGATACAAGCCAGTGCTGCTACCACAGGACTCACTCCTGGTACTGTCAAACTCATCCCCATCATAGACACGCGCTGCCGACGACACAACATCTTGGCAAGTGTGCCAGAAGCAGAACTATCCCCTGCCGCATTGGCAGCTAAGCTTGTTTTACGCCAAGTTACCCACAATTTGGTCACACAATCACAATGGCTGGGCGCAAGTCTTCACAATTCCTGAACATGTCTTGCTGATTTCCCGTCTACCAGTCTTCATTCTACTCCCCTATACTGCGCCCCATAACCGGGAGGTAGGTCATGGTCGATGTTTTAGTCGTTGGTGGTGGCAATGCAGCGCTTTGCGCTGCGTTGATGGCACGCGAAGCGGGCGCATCGGTATTAATGCTCGAATCTTCTCCGCGTGAATGGCGTGGAGGAAATTCGCAACATACTCGAAACCTGCGCTGCATGCATGATGCTCCACAAGATGTGCTCATCGAAGCCTATTCAGAGGAAGAATACTGGAATGATTTGCTCAAGGTAACAGGCGGCCTTACCAACGAACATCTTGCACGCCTAACCATCCGTGCATCGTCCACTTGCCGTGACTGGATGCGCAAACACGGGGTTCATTTTCAACCACCACTTTCAGGGGCATTACATGTTGCACGTACCAACGCTTTTTTCATGGGCGGAGGGAAAGCCTTGGTCAACGCCTATTTTCGCAGCGCAGAGCGTTTGGGAGTTGATATCCGCTATGATGCTCCCGTAGTTGCCATTGAACTTGATGGCATGCGATTCGTCGCGGCCCACACAAAACAGGGGGAACGCCTTGAGGCTAAAGCATGCGTCCTGGCAGCCGGCGGTTTTGAGTCAAACCGTGATTGGTTGCGCGAGGCCTGGGGTCAAAATGAACGTGGAGAATGGCCTTCCGATAACTTCTTGATCCGAGGTACTCGATTCAATGAGGGTGTGCTGCTGAAATATATGATTGATAGTGGTGCCGATGCCATTGGTGACCCGACACAAGCACACATGGTTGCCATCGATGCTAGAGCTCCTCTTTACGATGGAGGTATCTGCACGCGCATTGATTGTGTCTCTTTAGGTATTGTCGTTAATCGTAACAGCCAACGCTTCTACGATGAAGGTGAGGATTTTTGGCCCAAACGATATGCCATCTGGGGACGTCTAGTTGCTCAGCAGCCTGGCCAAATTGGGTATTCCATCATTGATCAAAAAGCAATTGGTAGTTTCATGCCGCCAGTCTTTCCTGGGATCACTGCCCATACTTTAAGCGAACTGGCAGAAAAACTAAACTTACCGGTAGCCCCCTTCGTAAAAACCGTAGCGGACTATAACGCAGCCTGTTCTGGAGGCCACTTTGACCATACCACACTTGACGACTGCCATACCTTGGGTATTACACCAGCCAAGACGCATTGGGCACGTCCTATTGATCACCCACCGTTCTATGGTTATGCACTCAAACCCGGTGTCACATTTACCTATCTTGGTTTAAAAGTAAATGACCAAAGCGCAGTACATTTTAATGGACACGCCAGCCCTAACCTATTTGTAGCAGGAGAAATGATGGCTGGTAATGTTTTGGGTAAGGGGTATACCGCTGGTGTTGGCATGGCCATCGGGACAGCATTTGGCCGTATTGCAGGAACACAGGCTGCCATCGCCGCAAAAAAGGAAGCCAGTCATGCATATTCCTGAACCATTGCCAGATGAGGATCGAGCACAAGCTAATGGAAGCCGTGTGGTGATTCCTATTCTCAGTGAAAACGAGGTCGAAGTAGGACGACAAATGCACATTTGCAATGCTTGCCGTTATTGCGAAGGTTTTTGTGCTGTTTTCCCCGCAATGACACGCCGACTCGAATTTGGCAAAGCGGATATGCATTACCTGGCCAATCTATGCCATAACTGTGGTGCCTGTCTACATGCTTGCCAATATGCTACGCCGCACGAATTTGCCGTCAATGTGCCCAAAGCCATGGCCAAGGTAAGAGCCGAGACTTATGTTGACTATGCCTGGCCAAAACCTCTAGGATTTTTTTACCAACGCAACGGTTTGACATTAGCTCTAGCGATATCCATGACGCTCATGCTATTTTTAGTACTAACGATTGCCATGCAAGGCACCCTATTTC
>JAATGO010000168.1 GCA_015654605.1 Betaproteobacteria bacterium | reverse complement strand
CACTGACTGGTGCTGCAGAAGAGGGTTCTGGCGTGCACGATAAGGGAATATGTCCTTCGCCGGCGAACAACCCTGAAGTTGGATCAAGACCAACCCAACCTGCACCTGGCAAATACACTTCACACCATGCATGCAAATCGGAGAAATCAGCTTCCGGACCAGAGGGGCCATCCAATGATTTCTGATCAGCAGTCAGTTGAATCAAATAACCGGAAACAAATCTTGCCGCCAACCCAAGATGCCGCAACAATTGCACCAACAACCAGGAAGAATCTCGGCATGATCCTGATCCTAACAGCAAAGTCTGCTCTGGCGTCTGTACTCCTGGCTCCATCCGGATGGTATAGCGAATCGCATGTGCCAGTTTTTGATTCAGTGCTACTAGAAAATTAGCACTCCCATTTTTGACAAATGCAATTTCCTCCAAAAATGTCTTGAACAAAGGCGTTAATGGCAACACCTTGCGATACGGCTCCAATTCATTGCGCAGTTCATCAGCATATTCAAAGGGTATTTGCTCCGCATACGGCTCAAGAAAAAAATCAAATGGATTAATGACAGACATTTCTGCCACAAGATCCACTTCTATTTTGAAGGACGTTGTTTTTTCTGGAAATACCAGACGCGCCATATAATTAGCTTGGGGATCCTGCTGCCAATTAATGAAGTGTGGCTGCGGTGAAACTCGTAGCGAATAACTTAAGATACGTGTGCGGCAATGGGGTGCCGGACGCAAACGAACAATCTGTGGTCCAAGATTAATCGGACGGTCATAGTGATACGACGTGACATGATTCAACGCCACATGAATTGACATGAAAATCCTCTGTAACTAAGGTGGTGAAAGCCTGTTGATGAACGCATTGGAATACATCGAGATGTCTGGCACAATCAATTGAGACAATTTCTCTCGCTATACATGGTGCATTTTGATGAAAGACCTAAGACGAGGATAAATCTCATTCTCCCATCTCTTCCCATTAAATACACCATAATGCCCTACTGCCGTCTGAATATGATGCTGTCGCATGTAAGGGCGAATATTGCTGCACATTTCTTGCGCAGCCAATGTTTGGCCTACTGCGCAAATATCATCCTTTTCTCCCTCCACCGTAAATAAAGCAGTACGACGTATCGCCTTTAAATCAATCCGCTGTCCTCGAAACCGCAAATTTCCCATTGGCAGCGCGTGCTCCTGAAATACCACACGCACTGTTTCCAGGTAAAACTCAGCCGGTAAATCTGCCATGGAAAAATATTCTTCGTAAAAGGTCTTCACTGCTCCTGCCTTTACAGTATCACCTTCTATCAAATAATTATACAAATTACGAAAAGCATCAAGATGACGGTTCAAATTCATGTTCATGAATGCCGCCAATTGCATAAATCCAGGGTAAACCTGACGACCACTTCCCGCATAACGGGTAGGCACCGTTCCTATCAAATTGTCTTCAAACCATTCGATAGGCTTGCTTTTGGCTAAGTCATTGACTGTAGTGGGATTAATGCGTGTATCCAATGGCCCTGCCATCAGCGTCATGCTCAAAGGTTGTGCCGGATCATTTTCTTGTGCCATGACAGCCACTGCAGTAATAGCTGCCACCGTCGGCTGACAAACAGCTACGAGATGCACTCGCTCCAGTTTCTGCATAAACCGTGTCAGGTGCCCCACATACTCATCCAAACCAAAGCGACCATCGGCCAATGGAATATCACGTGCATTATGCCAATCAGTAATGTACACATCATGATCACGGAGCAAGGTCTTTACTGTTCCACGCAATAATGTAGAGAAATGTCCAGACATAGGAGCAACCAACAATATCTTGGGTTGTTGCTCTGCAGTCACATTCTTCTTGAAATGTAGCAAACTACAAAATGGGGTGTGATCGACGATCTCTTCTTGCACCATAACAGTGCATCCGTTGTCAAAAACGTCCTCAATGCCAAAAGGAGGACGAATATGCGTCAATTGAGTGCGTGCAAAGACTTCGTTGATGGCGGCCAAATGCCGAAACATCAAGGGAGAAGGTGAGTCAGGCCATGCCTGGTGCCAAAATTGTGCAGCCCCACGCGCCAGAACGCGCAGTGGATCTGTTGCATCCCCATACTCTTGGTATATCTGATAGATATTTGTCATAGAACAGTTTTTTCTCTTTCGCCGAAAGAATCGATCAGAAAATAGAACACCTACGCTCAAGCGTTTATCGGATTAACTTTCAGTGTGCGTCTACTTTGAAGCTTGTACTTTGAATGTATGCTCCCATTACCGCACAACCTTTTTGGTATACGCCCCCCCCTCAAAAAATGCTCTTTTTCAATCTCTTTTTCAATCTATCTGCCACGAACGCAATATACATGCCATTCCTATTAGCTGGCACGTCATTTGCAAGCAGAACCATCATGGCACAATGTTATTAAATCTAACATGCAATGCCTGTGGACAAGGATACATCACTCAAAGTCACCATTCTTATATTAAAAAGGACTGACATGCCTAAAACGACTTTGCGCATCACGAGCAAAAATTATTCTTCCTGGTCCATGCGTGGGTGGCTATTAGCAAAATTTGCAGGCCTACCATTTCAGGAAGAAATGGTGTCTCCTGATGATCCTGACGCACGCGCTGAAATCCTGCTGCTTTCATCATCGATTTTGGTTCCCTGCCTTAAATATGGCAATACGCTGGTATGGGATACCCTTGCCATTGGCGAATATCTCAATGAATTACGCCCTGCCGCAAGATTACTTCCTAGTG
>JAATGO010000234.1 GCA_015654605.1 Betaproteobacteria bacterium | reverse complement strand
GAGATTCTGGAGGCGTTGACGGATCCTCTTAATAATATTGTTTCTGCAGTGAAAAATGCATTGGAGCAAACGCCTCCTGAATTGGGGGCGGATATTGCGGAAAAAGGCATGATGCTCACGGGTGGTGGCGCATTATTGCGAGATTTGGATCGTTTGTTAATGGAAGAAACTGGTTTGCCTGTCATTGTGGCTGAAGATCCATTGACATGTGTGGTGCGAGGTTCTGGCATGGCACTGGAGAGGATGGATAAATTGGGGGCAATTTTCTCGAATGAATGATGTGGTTTGTTAGGTGATGAGAGGAATCGGATTGGGATGATGACAGGTGCCAGCAGAGAGCATTACCAGGACGGGAGTCATTTCTACCGTTTGGTGAGTCTGTCGCTGTGTCGTTTTTTGTTATTTATGCCGATGTACTGCCTTCTACTCGTGGCAGAACCGCCAGCTGGTTGGTAGATGGATACGCCTCCACTCTTTAAACAAGGCGCCTCGGCACGTGTGCGGGCAGGATTTTTTGCCTTGATCGCGATTGTAATGTTGTTTGTTGATTCACACTTACATTCATTGACGACGATGCGGCAGGTTGTCGGGACAATGTTATATCCACTTCAGATGGCGACGCTGCTTCCACGCGATGCCATTTATAAGGCCAGTGATTATTTTCAATCGTTGTCGAGGCTACAGCAAGACAATGAGAACCTGCGTCATCAACAGATACTCCATGCGCAGTTGTTGCAACAGGAACAGCAGCTTTTGGCAGAAAATGAGCAGCTACGTAACTTACTCAAGATGCAACAACGTTTATCCGTGCCTGCTACTGTCGGAGAGATCCTTTATGATGCGCATGACCTGTTTACGCGCAAAATCATACTCAATCGTGGTTCTAGCAATGGAGTCGCACCCGGCCAACCTGTTATTGATGATGCGGGTGTTGTTGGTCAGGTAACGCGCGTGTATCCATACGCCTCAGAAGTGACCTTGTTAACAGATAAAGAGCAGGCAATCCCTGTGCAGGTTTTGCGTAATGGTCTGCGCAGTGTGGTCTATGGCCGCGGTCAGTCGGGAATACTGGATTTACGTTTCATGTCTGGCAATGCCGATATTCAGAAAGGCGATGTACTGGTGACATCAGGGATTGATAGTGTTTATCCAGCGGGGTTGGATGTAGCAATTGTTGATCAAGTAGATAAATATTCGAATGATGCCTTCTCAAAGATCCGTTGTTTGCCAGTAGCAGGAATAGATCGACATAAGCAGCTATTGATTTTGCTGGTGCAGTCGAATGCAGATCAGAAAGCAGATATCGGCAATCAAACTGAGTCAGCTGCTGCTGTCAAGAGCGATAAACTCGTTGGACATCGCTTGCGCGAAAGTGCCCGTGAACAGGAGGTCGTCAAGTCAGTATCCCCCAGTAAGGAGCGTAAAGGCAATTCTACTGCTTCTGTGCCTGTGGCCAACACCAATAGCCAGAACGTTGCCAAATGAGAAATTCGCACGATATTTTATTACCGGCTAGCGTGTGGTTTATTACAACAAGTCTGGTCATCGCTTTTATATTAAATTTATTGCCATGGGGCCAATGGGTGTGGGTACCAGATTTTGTCGCGCTAGTATTGGCTTTCTGGAGTATTCATGAACCGCGCAAAATCGGTATCAGTATTGCATTTGCGATGGGGTTGTTGATGGATGTGCATGGAGCGACCTTGCTCGGTGAACATGCCCTGGCTTACACGTTGCTCTCCTATTTTTCCATCACCATCCATCGGCGAGTGCTTTGGTTTTCGCTTGGAATGCAGGCTCTACATGTTTTGCCATTATTATTATTAACGCAGGCGGTACAATTAATTGTCCGATTTATCGTGAGCGCGCAAACTCCGTCCTGGTACTATTTCAGTGAGAGTATTATTTGCGCTGCCCTTTGGCCGTTTGTGAGTGGGCTGCTGTTGGCACCACAGAGGCGTGTCATCAATCGTGACGACAATCGTCCGATTTGAGGCGTAGACATGCAAGAGTTCAAAGATACCGAACAAGAACTACGATTGTTTCG
>JAATGO010000389.1 GCA_015654605.1 Betaproteobacteria bacterium | reverse complement strand
TATGCGCGGTTGAAAGAGGCAAGCGAAGCGCCACAGTCACGCGTTAAGCATTACAAAGAATTCGTTGTACATCTGGGGGATGATCAGGCGCAGATACAGGGTGCTCGATGCATGGATTGCGGAATACCGTTTTGTAATAATGGTTGCCCAGTCAATAACATCATTCCTGACTGGAATGACCTGGTCTATCGTGGCAATTACAAGGCTGCATTAGACGTGCTGCATTCTACCAATAACTTCCCAGAGTTTACAGGGCGTATTTGTCCTGCTCCATGTGAGGCAGCATGCACTCTTGGGATTAACAATGATCCTGTCGGTATCAAGTCGATCGAGCATTTCATCATCGATAAAGGCTGGGAAAATGACTGGGTAACCCCACAACCCGCTAGCGTTAAGACAGGTAAAAAAGTCGCGGTAGTCGGTTCAGGACCTGCTGGTCTGGCGGCAGCACAACAATTGGCACGTGCAGGTCATAGCGTGACTGTATTTGAAAAAAATGATCGTGTGGGTGGTCTGCTGCGCTATGGTATTCCTGATTTCAAGCTGGAAAAATCTCATATTGACCGGCGTGTTAAACAGATGGAGGCGGAAGGCGTGATTTTCCGTACCAGTGTACTGGTAGGGAAAGATTTTCCATCCCATGTGAATAACTGGTCGAAGGAAACGATTTCTCCAGAACAGCTCAAGCAAAGTTTTGATGCCGTTATTATCAGTGGTGGATCAGAGCAACCACGCGATTTGCCGGTACCAGGACGAGAATTGAAGGGCGTCCATTTTGCGATGGAGTTCTTACCTTTGCAAAATAAAGTGGATGCCGGCGACAAGTTGAAGGGACAATTGCTTGCGGCAGGCAAGCATGTCGTTGTGATTGGAGGAGGCGATACTGGTTCCGATTGTGTGGGGACTTCGAATCGGCAAGGTGCGGCATCCGTGGCGCAATTTGAAGTGATGCCTCGTCCGCCTGAAGTGGAAAATAAACCCATGGTCTGGCCCTATTGGCCGATTAAACTACGTACTTCTTCTTCACATGAAGAAGGCTGTGAGCGTGATTGGGCTGTTTCAACCAAGCGTCTGGAAGGGAAGAATGGCAAGGTTGAGAAGTTAATTGGTGCCCGTGTTGAGTGGAAAGATGGCAAGATGCAAGAAATTCCAGACTCAGAATTTGAAATGAAGGCCGACCTGGTATTGCTTGCCATGGGATTTGTATCGCCAGTACAGCAGGTGCTGGATGCCTTTGGGGTCGATAAGGATCAACGAGGAAATGTCCTGGCTACAACTGAGGGCGATGGCTGTTATAAAACATCGGTAGATAAGGTGTTTGCGGCGGGAGATATGCGGCGTGGGCAGTCTCTGGTTGTCTGGGCGATTCGTGAAGGACGGCAATGTGCACGTGCTGTGGATGAGTACCTGATGGGCGTATCTTTATTGCCAAGATAATTATCTGCGCAATAATGGAAGTCATCTATTGTTTGTTGATGTTAAAAAATAAGCGATGACACAGTTGTTGACTGTGTCATCGTTTTTTTTGACATATTGCATGTCGATGAGGTATCGATAAGAGTGGCATCGGTCGACATTCTTCCGTAGTCAAGTAAAATGGCAGCTATCTGCTTTTTTACGGACACACATGATGAGCTCAACGGCTAAGATAATAAATGAGAATACCCCTGTTCACTATAGTATTACGACGAGAGATGCTGGCGCTCATCTGTTTGACGTTACATTAACCGTAGAAAATCCTGCGCCGGATGGGCAGGTCTTTAACTTGCCAGCTTGGATACCAGGAAGTTATATGATTCGAGAGTTTGCGCGCAACATTGTGCAGATTCGTGCCGAATCCTCTGGGAGAAAAATCACTTTACGAAAAAGTGATAAGCATACCTGGCAAGCAGAACCTAGTGCAGCACCGTTAACGCTACATTATCAAGTTTATGCTTGGGATCTGTCAGTACGGACAGCACACTTAGACCTGACACATGCGTTTTTTAATGGCACCAGCGTATTTTTATGCGTGAAAGGGCAAGAGCATGTGCCGCATATCGTTGATATTCAGCGTCCTGTAGGCGATGCTTTCGAACGTTGGAGAGTCGCTACAGCACTGCCAGAACTCAAAGCAAAACGCTATGGTTTTGGCACTTATATAGCGACAGGATATGATGAGTTGATTGACCATCCAGTAGAATTAGGAAACTTCAGACTGGCTTCTTTTACCGCATATGGGGTGCCACACGATATCGTCATTACCGGCATAGTTCCTAATCTTGACATCGATCGTCTAGTAACAGATTTGGAGAAAATCTGCAAAACACAAATTGCTTTTTTTGAACCACTGAAAAAGCGTGCACCGATGGCACGTTACGTGTTTATGACCAAGGTGGTCGGAGATGGCTATGGTGGTTTAGAGCATCGCGCATCTACGGCACTGATTTGCGCGCGCAGTGATTTGCCAGTCAAGGGTAAGGCCGAGATGAGTGATGGATATCGGACGTATCTTGGGCTTTGCAGTCATGAATATTTTCATACCTGGAATGTCAAGCGTATTAAGCCTGCTGCTTTTACACCTTATGATCTTGCTACAGAAAACTATACTTCATTGTTATGGTTATTTGAAGGATTCACCAACTATTACGACGATCTGTTCTTGGTGCGCAGTGGTGTAATAGAGATGAGTGCCTACTGGAAATTGCTGGAACAGACAATGAATAGCATCTTACGTGGTAGCGGCAGGCGCAAGCAGAGTGTTGCAGAGTCGAGTTTTGATGCATGGGTAAAATTTTATCGTCAGGATGAGAATGCCAGTAACGCCATCGTCAATTACTATACAAAAGGGTCACTGGTAGCATTGGCTTTGGATTTAACAATACGTACACAAACTAGTGGTCGCCAGTCATTAGATGATGTGATGCGCGCATTGTGGCAAAACTATGGTCGCGAATTTTATACGGATCGCGGTGGAAAAGGTGTGCCAGAAGGAGCTATTGAAGGTGTGGTACAAGAAGTGACGGGGCTAAAATTGAAGCGCTTCTTCGACCGTTATGTTTATGGGACAGATGACATACCATTGAAGGAGTTATTTGCATTGCATGCGGTAACATATAGTGAGGCACGTACCAATGACAAATTATCCTTAGGTGCGAGGATTGGAAAAACTGGAAATAGCGCTAAGCTGGATGTTGTCTATGAAGGTGGACCAGCCCATCGTGCAGGCTTATCCGCGGGGGATCAATTGGTGGCATTAGATGGTATACGCGTACCAGGGACGGGAGTGGAGGCTTTGCTAGGGAGGTATCGTGAAAACGATATAGTCACCTTACACGTATTTCGACGAGATGAATTAATGGCGTTTCGTATCAAATTGAAATACGATGATGCGCCAAAGGTGATGCTGACACCTGCAGGAAAACCATGACAGAGATTGGTAATAGAACTGGCAATAAAACGCATTAGTCATGCATCAATGGCGCGATATCTATTATGTATCGCGCCATTGCGTCATTTATACCAGAATGGCTGAGTAATGAATGACGATTAGTACCGCTATTTTTTGCGCTACTGTCGTTACTATTGTTTAGTGGATTTTGGCGTGTTGGTTCTTAAGACCATTTTCCCAAAACCGAGTACTATCACTATAAATATCGCTAGTCCTAGCCATTGAGCTGGTTTTTCAAATTCAGCGCCAACCAAGGCCAGCGGGGCGTCAATACCAGTGAAGCCGATAATGCCAGCCAATATGACTCCCACCAGGCTTTCTCCAACGATCAAGCCAGATGCGATTAATGTCGCTTTGCGTTCATAGGGGTTTGCGTAGCTGGTAGCATCAATGTTTTCGGCATAAGCGCGTCT
>JAATGO010000291.1 GCA_015654605.1 Betaproteobacteria bacterium | reverse complement strand
CCGGTGGCAAAGCATCGCTGTTACGTATGGATAGTGGTCTCGCTCAAGGTAGCCGCATCGGATTCAAAGGCACTGAAGATCTGGGTGGTGGCTTATCCGCATTCTTTACGTTAGAAACTGGCTTTGGCCTGGATGATGGTTCATTAGGACAAGGTGGACTCATTTTTGGTCGTCAATCTTTTGTTGGTCTACGAGACAAGACTTGGGGTAGTCTGAGTGCTGGACGCCAATACGATTTCATGTCCAATCTTGGTGGGCTCTATGCTATGGGTGCACAGTCAGCAGCTGGTTCTTTTGCCTGGGGAATACATGCCGATGCTGCTCATGCTGGTGCATTGAACAACCACATCTACGCTGGTGACCGTACCAACAATTCCTTGAAGTACGAAAGTGCCAATTTTAGTGGTCTGACTTTTGGATTAATGTATGGTATGGGTGAAGTAGCGGGTAACGCCTCTGCAGGTCGTACCATCAGTGCCAATATCAATTATGCTAATGGTCCATTTGGTGTTGGTGCCTCTTACACCACCATCAGAAATATTCTCGACACTGCCTCCACCCGCATGTATGGCGCAGGTGCTAGCTATAAACTTGGAGCCGCGAAACTATTCGGCGTCATCACGCAAGTCAAAAATACGCAAACCGATGCCAAAGCCTCGACGTTTGAATTGGGTACAACTTATGGACTCACCTCTGCTCTCGATCTGAGTGCCGCCTATCAATACCAAAAACGGAATCAGGGTGTTGGCAATGCACAAGCAATCATCGGTATGGTAGATTACAAATTATCCAAGCGCACTGATGCTTACTTTGGCATCGTCTATGACCGTGACAAGGGTTACGATGCCTATCCGGTCTTTGGTGGTGGTGCACAATCTGCTACTGGTAATCAGACAGCGACGCGCATTGGCTTACGTCATAAATTCTAATGCCCTCTTGACGCATTAGCGATTCGTCAGCACGCCGACATGTCTCCTTGTGTTCCTTTATATCTTTTTTATAACGAGACATGTCGCCTTTACTGACTCACTGCCTCAAGAAGAACGACCATATTGCTGCAACAGATCCACAATTAATTGACGTAACCAGTTCCCCCCCATATCTCGGTCAAAATCCTGATGCCAATGTAACGTCACATCGACTTCCGGGATATTCGCTGGTAACTGGTATATCACCAATAAGCCATTCTCATTGAATAGCTTGGCAATCCGCAATGGCAGTGTTACTGCTAGATCAGAGCGCTCAAGGATGCGTGGCAAAACTGAAAAATGTGGAATATCGAGTGCTATTTTTCTATGTATTCCCTGAGTGCGTAACGCATTTTCAACATGATTATGACTGCTCTCGACCGACTGCACCAATACATGCGACAAGGCCAGGAACTCGTCGAGCTTAAGCTGACGACGCTGGGGCAATGTCTTGCGTTTGCGCGTCACACAGACGTAGCTCTCATGAAACAACAACGTGTAATGTGTCAGTGGTTGCAGCGCTGGCAAATGGCCAATCGCAAAATCAAGCTGGCCAGTACGCAGCGCTTCCTCAATGTGCGATGGTGCCACTTGTTCTACATGCAAGCGTGTCTGTGGAGCAAATTCATTAAGCTTCTCACATACCGGAGGCAAGAATACCATCTCGGCAACGTCGGTCATCGAAGCGCGAAAAATTCGTGTACTCGTCGCAGGGTCGAACTGTTCCGCATAACGCAACGCATCCTGCACTGCCTGCAATGCCCGACCGATAGGTTTCGCCAACTCTACCGCAGTCGGTGTGGGTTGCATCCCTTCTTTGGTACGAATGAACAGCGGATCATCAAAGATCAGGCGCAAGCGTCCCAAAGCATAACTCACCGCAGGCTGCGACAGATACAAACGATTACCAGCCAGCGTCAGACTTCGTTCATCCGCAATTGCCTGAAACACACGTAACAGATTCAGATCCATATTATTGAACGTAGCCATAGCCCCCCTCCTGAGATTTATAACATCAGCACCATTTATTAAGAATATATCTTACATGAATTTGATCTATGTTAGTTCGTCTCATAAAATTAACTTCTATCACTGGAAGGTTTTCCACCTGCGTGTACCCAGCGCCCGCCAATCGGCCAGCCTGAATAAACAACGCGTCAATTACTGGGATGCACAATGACATCAATAGCTCTGTCGCTCATGCAAGGTTCTCTTGAGCCATCTGTTCTTAATACGCGCCTGATAGCATTGGAGAGCGAGCGCATCATCCGTAACGTATTAGCACGTTACATGAAGCTATGCGACCAACCCTGTCATGATCAAAATGCCCCACAGTTGGGAGATCTGTTTACGTCCGATGCCATATGGGAAGGCATTGGTGTGCTTTATACCCAGACATTTGGCCGTCAGGTCGGACGTGAAAACATCGCAGCCTTTCTTGGTACCTATCTGGCTCCTTCAACACACTTTAAAAGCAATGTACATTTTCTGACTTCCGATGCCATCACCGTCAACGGAGAAAAAGCCTATGGTGAATGGGTCATGATTCAGGTATCGACTTATGAGGATGATCGTTCCGAATTCATTGCAGCACGTCTTTCTATCGACTTTCATCAACAGGGTGACAACTGGCTAATGTCACATTTTCGCACGCAACGTTTATTCTGTTTCCCACTGAAACAACAACATATCGCAGATGTACTCAATGCCATCCAACCAACCGGAGGTACGCAATGAGCGATGCCAACACCAAGAACAGCAATCATCAGGCATTGCTGACACACTTTCATTTAGGCGGCTCAGGTCCTACTGTTGCCATCAAAGACTGCATTGATATTCAGGGCATGCCTACACGTGGTGGCAGTACTGCACTCGCCGATGCTGCGCCGGCCAACGCACATGCTGATGTTGTACGACTTTTGATCGATGCAGGCTGGCAGATTGTTGCCAAGGCCAATATGCACGAATTGGCTTACGGCATGACGGGTATCAATGACTACACGGGAACACCGATCAATCCACAGGATCATTCCCGTATTCCAGGTGGCTCATCCAGCGGCTCTGCTGTTGCTGTGGGCAGTGGTCTAGTTGACATCGCCATTGGCAGCGATACCGGTGGCTCCATCCGTGTACCAGCAGCCTGTTGTGGCGTGATTGGAGTGAAACCAACATATGGTCGCGTTAGCCGTATTGGCGCCTATCCTCGGCACAGTACACTAGATTGCATCGGAGCATTCGCGCGAACCATGCAACAGATCATCGATACGTTGGTCATTATTGCTCCAGGGTTTGACCGTGCCAAAGCAACAGCATTACACACCAATGCGCATATCCGATTGGTAAAAACACACAGTGATGATGCCATCCTTGGTGCCATCCAAAATGCTTTCAATGCGAGTGGCTGGCAAGGTAGTAGTATCACGCTAAAAGGCATGCAACAAGCATTTGAAGCAGGCCTCACGTTGATCAATGCAGAAACATTTG
>JAATGO010000093.1 GCA_015654605.1 Betaproteobacteria bacterium | reverse complement strand
CCACGCCAGTATCCGTATCTGCGGCTGAAATCAAAATCGGCCTGTATGCCGATGTCTCGACACTAGACCCGCACTTCAATAACATCGCGCCCAATATTTCTCTTTCTTCCCACCTATTTGATGCGCTCGTCAATGTCGACCCCACGGGTAAACTAGTACCAGGACTGGCTACCTCATGGCGCGCAATTGATCCGACTACTTGGGAGTTCAAATTGCGTCATGGCGTAAAATTCCATGATGGCAGCGACTTTACGGCAGAAGACGTTGTATTTTCCTTAGATCGTCCTGCTACCCTGACGAACAGTCCCGGACCATTTACCAGTTATACCAAGCAGATCATCGATAAACAGATTGTCGATCCCTATACCATACGCCTAAAAACTGCGACACCTTATGGTCCTCTGGCACTGGATGTCAGTACGATCTTTATCGTGTCAAAGAAGGCCGCTCTCCATGCCACAACCGAAGATTTCAACAGCGGCAAAGCGCTCATCGGTACGGGCCCTTTCAAATTTGTTAGTTTTCATCGTGGCGATAGCATCGTACTCGCTCGTAACGACAACTATTGGGGCGAAAAATCAGATTGGGATAAAGTCACCTTTCGCATATTAACCGCTGACCCTGCCCGCTTGGCAGCATTGCTGACAGGAGAGGTAGATGCTATTGAAAACGTCCCTCCAGCCGATGTGGCAAAGCTACGCTCTAATCCCAAATTCAATCTGGTGCAACGGACTTCATGGCGTACCATCTTCTGGACCCTGGATCAAAGCCGTGATCAAACGCCTTTTATCACGGATAAATCCGGCAAGCCGCTCAGCAAAAATCCACTCAAAGATATACGTGTACGTCAGGCCATCTCCAAAGCGATTAACCGTCAGGCTCTCACCGCACGCACACTGGAAGGCTTAGGAACTCCGGCCTCTAACATCGTAGCGCCAGGCATCTTGGGATATGCCAATACCTTGACAGTAGAAAAATATGACCCAGAAGGTGCTAAGAAATTACTGGCAGAAGCTGGCTATCCGAATGGCTTTGTATTGACATTGCACGGACCGAATAATCGTTACATCAATGACGAACGTGTCGTACAGACAGTCGCTCAATTTTTGAGCCGTATTGGCATTCAAACCAAGGTAGAAACGCTGCCTTTATCGGTCTATTTTGGTAAAGCACGCGCCGGTGATTTTAGTGTTGCCTTGTTAGGCTGGGGAACGTTGGCAGGCGATTTTGGCTTGCGTACACTGGTAGGCACTACCGATGCCAATACTGGCTGGGGATCATGGAACTGGGGTAAATATAGTAATCCTAAAGTCGACAGCCTGGTGCAATCATCGCTTGCCTCGGTTGATGAACAGCAACGTCAAAACTTTGCGCAGCAAGCTGCCGTGACTGCACTAAAAGACTATGCTGTTATTCCACTTTACCATCAGTATGCCACCTGGGCTGTCCGTAAAGGGTTGACCTATACACCCCGCATCGACGAATTTACGTTTGCGCATCAATTCCATGCTCAATAAGAAAACGCCTGTATCTTACACGTTAAATGCGTACTGAATGAATACACATGAACATGAGCATCTCTAGAAATTAAATCGGCGCTGATAGCAATTCAACCGGCTTACCGGTTGAATTGCCTTATTTAGATAAGCTAATGATAAGTTCTCGTGTTATTGATTAAACTCTATTGAAGTCTCATCATCTCTTCCCCGACCTGCTTACTATTCATGCTTACGTACTTGCTTCCTCTGATCTCGAGGTCAAGGTATCGACTGCATACAATTGTGGAAATAAGCGTATCCAGAGAAACACAATCAGTAATGTTCCAATGCCTCCTACTAACACTGCAGGAACGGCTCCCAGCCACGCCGCTGTCACACCAGATTCAAATTCACCGAGCTGATTCGAACTACCAATAAAAACAGAATTGACTGCACTGACCCTGCCCCGCATATCATCGGGCGTTTCCAGCTGCACGAAAGAAGAACGCACTACCACACTGATCATGTCGGAAGCACCTAGTACTACCAAGGCCAGCAATGACAATACGAATGAGTGTGAAGCACCAAATGCAATCGTGGCAAGTCCAAAAATCCCCACTGCAATGAACATGGTGCGCCCTACCCGACGCTGCAAAGGTCTTCGCGCCAAAAATAAGGCGATAGTCAACGCGCCAACTGCCGGAGCAGAGCGTAGCAGTCCCAAACCAACCGAATTGGTATGTAAAATGTCATGTGCATAGACTGGCAATAGTGCAGTAGCCCCCCCTAACAATACGGCAAACAAGTCTAGAGAAATGGCTCCCAACACAGCAGGACGGCTCCGAATAAATGCCAATCCTGCAAACAATGACCATATGCTTGCAGGTTCCCGTCCTAACGCTACCTGTCTTGCTGTGGTACAAAAAATCAGCACACTGGACACAATAAATAATGTGCAACTCGTGGTATAGACAGCAGCAGGCCCAGCCACATACAAAAAGCCTCCAATGGCAGGGCCAACAATAATGGCAGATTGCGTAGCAGATGCGGATCCCGCAACGGCTCTTGGCAATAACGCTGATGACACAATCCCTGGCAACAATGTTTGCAATGTCGGTTTGCTGAATGCACGGCCAATACCAATGACAAACACAATGGCAAAAATAACTTCCTTACTCAGCCATCCACCAAGACTCCCTGATGCCAGCAACGCAGCTGCGATACCTTCCAGCAGGATACTAAAACCAGCCAACTTGCGGCGTTCATAGCGATCCGCTACATGCCCCACGACAAACACCAAAACGAGCGAAGGAATGAACTGCACCAGACCGACAATACCCAAATCAAAAGCACTGTGCGTTAATTGATACACCTGCCAACCCACTGCTACAATCTGCATTTGTAATGCGATGGTCGAAGCAACACTCGCTAACCAGAATAAGAGAAATGATCGATGATGAAGTAAAGATTCTGCTGAAGCTGTAGAGAGAGATGACATAATCTAAAAAGTAATAAGCTACAGCAAAATACAAATACTGCAGCAGGGAAACGTGCTGATGGTGCCAGTGGCGGCTATACTACTTTATTTTCAGAAAATTATCCCAAACCACTGTTAACGATCTCTGAGCAAGAGACACCTGATGATGCGTTGCAAGATGTTGTTCCCCCTCATCTTTGCTTTCCATAGACTTCCATTTTTTGGGAAACAGGAAAAAACAGAATAAACTTATTGCATTCGTAGACGCGAGTTTGAATTATGCCATCTCTTACGCCCACACGATGAGTTCGTGCATTATTCCATCTTCCTTCTCTGCTGCGATAGCAGCGCCACCGCTACCAATATTATTCTTTTGTCACGGGCTTACTGCCTCACTGATGTATTTTTCTCTTCATTCGGCAAGTTTCTTTCCATGTAAAACAACTTAGCGCTTCCGACAATACAAAAAACAACATAAATATTGCATAAAAGAATTATAATTCCATTTGGCAATATTGATTCACAGTACATCACAGCATCAGCGCCACACCAGCACGATCTCAGGTTTCCTCTCGGGAGGGACAGCATAAAACAGAGCAAGCCAGTCACAGCGGAAGCTCGCTACAAGAATAGAAGAGCATGAACAAGCACATTTTCCGTGTAATCTGGAGTAGACAGTCTCGTACCTACATTGCCGTCTCAGAAATCACCGCCAGCCGGCATGGCAATGGCAGCAGCATTCTCAGCAACAACGCCAACAGAACACCCCCTTTTTCTTTCCCGCGATCACGCCTGGCTACCCTAAGCGTGCTCATTGCCAGCATACTGGGAAGCACTGCCCATGCCCAGATGGTGGCCTATAAACAGGGTGGCCGCCCTGTGCCTGTAATAGACCGCGCTGCCAATGGCCTTCCCGTCGTCCAGATCGTCCAACCCAATGCGACTGGGTTATCCCACAACCGCTATGACCAGTTCAACGTCGACCCACAAGGTGCCATTCTCAACAACAGCCCCACCACGGTACAGACACAACTTGGTGGCTACCTCCAGGGCAATCCCCAACTCAGCCATCCTGCCAATGTCATTCTCAACGAAGTCCTCGGCACCCAACGTTCTGCGCTGAACGGCTACCTCGAAGTTGCCGGACAGCGAGCCGACATCATCGTCGCCAACCCGAATGGGATGAGCATCAATGGTTTCGGTGTCATTAATGGCGGCAACGTCACCCTCACCACCGGGGTTCCCCAATTTGGTGGCGATGGCAGCCTGACAGCCTATCGCGTCACCCGGGGAAATATCGCCATCACTGGCCGTGGCCTCAATGCCCAGGCCAACGACAGCCTGCGTCTGTTAGCCCGCAGCGTCGCAGCCAACGCCGCAGTCTGGGCGCAATCCTTACAGATCACCACGGGAGCCAATGTCATCCCTGATGGCGCTGGCAACGTGCAAATCATCCAGGGGGCAGATGGAACCCCTGCGGTGGGACTGGATGTGGCTGCCCTGGGCGGCCTGTACGCCGGTAAAATCTTCCTGGTCGCAACAGAACACGGCATTGGTGTACGCAGTCTCGGCAATATCGGCACCACCGCAGGAGATATCACCATTGACGCCACCGGCAAAGTGACGCTTGCCTCCACACTCAACGCCACCGGCCAACTCGCCATCCGCAGCCAGGACGCTATCGACAACAGCGGCACCCTGATGGCCCAGAAGACGACGCTCGATAGCGCCAGGCAAATTACCAATAGCGGCACGATAGCCGCCCACACTGATCTTGGTGTACACGCTGCTACCATTGATGCCAGTGGCACCTTCGCCGCCGGCATCGATGCCGATG
>JAATGO010000145.1 GCA_015654605.1 Betaproteobacteria bacterium | reverse complement strand
GCACAAGGATCAGCGAGTTGACGCCGCGTTTGGCAATCAACCAGGCGGTGACCACGGTTTTGCCGAAGGCGGTTGTTGCCGACAACACGCCGGTGTCGTGGGCCAGCATGGCCTCGGCGGCGATAATTTGCTCGGGTCGCAGTTCTCCTTGAAAGGTCGCTTCAAAGGATTGGCCGGCACTCCGCTCGTCTCGGATGGTCGCTTTGATCTTGAAACCTCCGCTGGTACCCGCTTCATTACCAAGACCATTTTTATTGCAGCCGGCGTTGGTTCATTTCAGCCACGTACATTGAAAGTTGATGGCATCGAACAGTTTGAAGGCTCGCAACTATTCTATCGCGTCAAGGAACCAGCACTATTTGAAGGAAAGAATCTAGTCATCTGCGGTGGTGGCGATTCCGCACTGGATTGGGCACTTAATTTCGTTGGTAAAGCAGAATCTGTCGTGTTGCTGCACCGTCGTGAAGACTTCCGCGCCGCCCCTGCATCCGTTGCCAAAATGAAAGAATTGTGCGAGCAGTATGAAATGCAATTCCTGGTTGGACAAGCCACTGGCTTTGAAAGCAAGGACAGCAAACTTTCCGAAATCAAGGTCACTGGTGCTGATGGTGTCACCCGCCGTCTACCACTGGATATGTTGCTGTTATTTTTCGGCTTGTCCCCTAAATTAGGGCCTATCGCTGACTGGGGACTGGATATCGAGCGCAAGCAACTCAAAGTCGTTGATACTGAGAAATTCGAGACCAATGTCCCCGGTATTTTCGCCGTTGGCGACATCAACACCTACCCAGGGAAGAAAAAACTCATCCTCTCAGGATTTCACGAAGCAGCATTAGCAGCGTTCGGCGCAGCTCCTTATATTTTCCCTGAGAAAAAAATCCACATGCAGTACACCACAACATCTCCCAAGCTGCATAAAATTTTAGGCGTTGAAACACCCACGTTTGATTAAGCACTTGCCAAGCGCCCCTTCATTAAACACTCCGCTCAGACAGTAGCCAAGCACCAGGAGTCAACCAAATTGAATCCCACCATCATCCCTGTGCTTCCAAAGACAGGGATGATGCTAATGTGGAGCAATAACATGTGCTGCCGCTCCGACAAAGCCCCCCCTACTTCAGGCTCGATTAAAGCCAACACTCTACAAAAACCCGTATCTCAACTATCCCCTTGCTCGGGACAAACCTAGTCCCTGACACCCTTAAACGATTCGTCTGGCAAAACAACGCAAGCACCATAATCAATCCTCTAGAGCCATACGCTACGGGCTTCATCCATAGTTGCATTAATGCACCATGATAGCGCTGCCACCCTCACCATTATGAGGCAGGAACTACCTTAAAGACATTACCACTCAACAGCATATTTGGCGCGCTGAAATAGGATAAGCGCAATTTTTTCCTCTCATTATGGAATTTACATGTTTTCTACTACGAATAAATTAGGCTCCAGCTCTGTTCAAGATGTTGATCTTGAAGCTGGTAAAAACAATTACGAAATGACGTCGAGTCCCCAACACACTGACGCGACAGCAACATCTTCTTTGCCAAGGCCAGATGATAGACGCCCTGCTGCACTACAAGGACTGGACATAGAAAGTCAATCAACCAACCTCGAACATGCTCTGGTACTCGTATCACAGCCAGATGTAGAAGTCTTGACGGCAGTCACACCCAACATCGTCACTCCTTCTTCAAATAACAATGCGACTTCGCCTGCGCAGGCAGCTCTTCATGTGAAAATGGCTCAGAAAGGGGTTTCCCTTACACAACTCAATGCGATAGCAACAGAACTACATGGACGCTTCGAACCTTCCAAATCGCAAGGACTTCATCTTGCCTCGTTGAACGATCATGTCGGCGTACTCAGCATCCCATTTCGCCACTATCGTACGGCGATCATGGAAAATCTGGCAGTCATCAAAGACAAGGTACTCATAGAAGGTGTGGAACAAGAACGATATTTTGTCAAAGGACATGCCAATCGTCTTATCAGTGCTAACGATCTTCTGAAATTTGAAGATCAACGTCCCCGATATGATGCGCGAGACAAGAAGGACAAGATGGAAACCAGCTTTCGCTCTTTCTTGAAAGATCAATCCAGCAAGTCTGAACTTTTTGCGCGACGCAGTTACGATGAAGCTGCAACACCAGTCATGCCGGTTCCTCCCAATGCCATGCCGCTACCTTTGCGCCAAAGCTGGGCTAATGCAGAAAATTTCATGGCAAAAGGATTTGGCCCACATCCAATGGTAAATGGTGAATCCAGTGCTTTCCATCTAGGTTATGCTGACTACAATGCCATTGAAAATCGCATCGTCATTTTCTTAACAGATACTTCGCATCATACCCAAGCACGTCCAATGCAGCCAGGCCAGAGTAAAAAACTACCTGCCAGTCTGAACATCGATGGTGGCACTCTTGCAGAAATTCAAGGAATCAGCACCGTGGAAGTGATGGGACCAGCTGGGGTATTCGCTGGCGTCAAACTCGCTTCTTTGCGTGCCCTACTCCACAGTCCCCAAGACAATATGCGGCTGCGAGTCACAACAGAAGATGGTGCCATTCATCACCTTGACTACACGCCTCAAGGACTGCAAATGAAGCTGGTACAGCCGAAAGCAGCCGGTGCCTCTATCATGTCACCATTACCCAATACTGATATTTCTCTTTACGGCTACCAGGGTCGCAACACCGGTTTATACGGCAGCATTTCAGGTTACGCCAACCCAGAACTGATCCTGTCCACTGGCGAACATATATTGACAGGCCCCTTGTTATTTAATCGCTCCGGGTTTGAAGGCAAAGCGCGGGCAATCGGTAATCTCATCGCCAATCTGGTCACATTAACACCCACTTTTGGCATGACATCAAGTCGCGTCACTGGCGCCATTAATACAACGTTGCGTGCAGCTTCGGTAGCCTCCGTTGTGTACGGCATGAATACCTTGGTCGAATCCTTGCGCGACCCAAAAACACATACCTTGCTAGGGGGGGCAAACGCATTCAGTTCTGTAGGTTCAGGAACCGTCAACAGCAATACACTGGCTGGTGCCATCGCATTCACCGTGGTCGCACAGGAGGTGCTGACGATTATTTTTGATTTTGCACATAAAAATCTACTCAAAGACTCCTTCAAAAGTAAAGAGACCATCGGTGGTCAAATTTTTAACGAAGCTGTGATGCCATTAGGTAGTGAATTCCTGCGCCTGTCACTCAACTATGGCATCCAAACTAGCACAGGGTTGCCTCGCGGAAATGCGATTGATGTTGCCACTCTGCTCGGTGTGGCTGGACTACATACGGCCATTGGCGTAGCTCAAGGCAGATCCGGTGAAAGCGCCAACCACCCTATCGCGACAGGCGTCTATGACACGATCGATTTCTTTGTCGCAGATCTGCTATTCCGCTCACTGGGCGCAACAGCTGGAAGCAAAAAATTAAAAACCTATAATGGGCTCGATTATGCAGAAGCATTAGTGACACGTCTTACCACACGTGGTATCGATAAATGGTTCCTGCCTATTCTGGCGACAGTAATGAGCGCTGCTGGCCTTATCGGCCCCAATGCGCGTGCCTATCATGATCAAGTCACTCAAGAAAACCGCTACAAAGCCGTAGATGATTATTTACGTGACTTCACTGCTCGGATCACCAAAGCAGGTACAAAACTGCTTGACAGAGCAGAAGAGGGTATCAAGAAAGATGTCGAAGCGCTAGCTGGCACCATCCATTCAGCAGCAGTGATGTTGGAACATGTTAACAAATTGATCAATCGTATAGACATCAAACAGCTCGATCATAATCCACTGGAATTAGTACGCGTACAAACTGCTGCGAACTTCTCCAAGATGAGCGAAGAGGATCAAGTCACTCACCTCAACAACTTGACACAACGGTTTGAAGGTATGATCGAAGCATCAAGACAAGCGGAAGAGAGTCGTCTGACATTAGAATCAGAAGCAGGACCATCCACTGCCGCTGTTCCCGAGCCCTCTGTAGGCACAACGCTAGCTGTCTCCAACAGCACCTCTCAACTTCCAGATGAAATGCAAACCCTCATTGAGTCATTGATAAAAAGTTTTGAAGATACTTACGATACAGGAAACAAAGATGGTAAAAATTATCCCGTTTCTGTTCCACCTGACTTTCTTAGCGACACACTACCCCACTTTGCTCAGGCATCCATTACGCTAGGCGTCAAGACGGACCGTCTACGTAGGATGATCACCACATTCAGTGATGTTCCTGCAAAATATATCGCCAACATCCATAATGCAATGGAAGCCGTCCAAAGCGTTCCAGAAAGCGTCAGCGATAGTGACCCCTTCTATCGTCGGCTCACACCTGCGATGTTACGTGCAATTCGTAATGCTATCGTTAAATATACAGAAGAATCCGGGCCGTTCCATTATCTATTGCGCTGGGCACAAACCGGACAGGATCATTTTGTCAACATCGTGCCTGGTGTTCCAATGCGCATCGCGATGATGAACAGAAGAAACAATACTAGTGGAGATCCTGATCAACGTATCTCCGGCCTGGATCCTTTATACGTCAATCTAGGCGCCTTGCACGCCAAGAAATTTCCTGCAATCGTCCAACGCGCAGTCGTAACTGATGCCATCTACCGTCCGAAAGCAATAGGTGGAAATGACAATGGCTTGATCACGGAAGGCGAGCGTGTGTCGTTGACAGAAATTCTGTCAACAACCAGCGCCGAACAACTGACTGCTGCTTTTCTGGCAGCACTAGGATACGGCGCAGCACCTATGGAACGACGTCTGAAAATCGTCTTTAATCAAGACTCTGCCATTAACATCGCAAAATTTACAGATCTGATGCAAGCCGAGTCGATTTCTCTACCAGGTGCCTTGTTCATTGTAACACGCATAGACTCCAACCCACCGCCTGCTAGTGAAGTTGTCCAAGGCAAAGGCAAGGCCAAAGCCAGCGAACCTGTGGAACAGTCAAATCTGGGGCAAGTCGTTTATATGGATCGTATCAATACCTATACTCCGGAGACGACGTATCGTGACTTCAAAAAAGAAAAAGAAAAAGCTGATAAAGCTGGTACACCAGTATCAACAAACTTGCAAGATGGTGCCCTTGGTATTGATCCCCGGACAGGGCACTTCTACCAGTACAATTCCAAAGCCAATGATATGGAATTCGTTGTGGCCAGTAAGAGCTATTTTCTTGGCACCGAACTGGAAACCAATCCGAATCAGAAAGCACGCTGGCGCTATCCTTACACATCACCAACCAGCCCTGCGGAAATTCGCCGCAGCATACGTGTAGCGATGCTTATGGGAGATGACATCATGCCCTTCCTAAATGATGCGATCCGCAACGTCCACCTTGAAGTCGATCGAAAGAAAGGTAGCTATTACGAACCAGGCAATATTTACAAACAGGAAGATGACGCACGCTTGGCGCAAACTAAAGCTGACGCACAACCAGCGATTCTAAATTTAAACGGGCTGTCAATGACTCACCCATTCCCTGCAAGTGAACTTAGTCCACAGGCAGCCTTTCCTGGTGAATTGCTAGCGAGAGTGGCATCTACCATTCTGATGAAACCTTTGATGATGCTAGAGATTGATGCCGCCGGAAAAGTAAAAACACAGAAAGTACGTACGACTAATTCCGAAGGAAATGTCGTGGAAAAGGATGAGCCAGTCAAACTTGCGCATTTCACCAAAACGCATGATGATTTAGATATGACATGGGAGCCTTCTGGCCCATCCATGATCGGTGTCGGGCCAAATGGATATTATGCAATGGGGTATCTCAATGCTGAATTGATTGCTGCTCCCGTACGTATCAATGGCAACGGCCTGACTGCAGGAAATCTGTTGCATGCCATTGCCGCTACATCTTTCCCTAACCCCAACCATAGTCGCTATACACTAAGAAATGGTGAAGTGAGAAGCGCTACCGAAGTACGGCAGCACATTCCAGGTATACGCAGGTCTGATGAAGTTAATCGTAACATCACGCAATTACTGGAGAAATTTAAACGATTTGCTTCTGCTGGCTATGAACCTATGGACGAATGGATGGCAGCAACTTATGCTGATGTAAATGGTAGAGCGGTTGCACCTGCTCCTGCCGCGTAACAACTGCCGGCTCATCCACTGGAGAAGGGACGCCCGCACTAACGATCGCAAGAAGGTAATCTATAACATTATCTAATTAATATCGGGTATTACAGTTAACTGCAATACCCGATATTCACGTCTACTGCACATATCTACAGCACATATTTATCGTTTCATTTTGGTAAAACCTCAAACACCAAAAGCTGTGTCACCTGCGATGGGGTGAAATTATTATCCGATATCAGCACAAGACTATCATGGCCATTGGCTAATTTAGGCCCCCAAGCCATACCCTCGAGGTTGTCAACTTTTGGCAAAATACTCTGATCCAAATCACGATTAAAGTTAAGTATCAAGCGCTTCGTAGCAGGGACATAGTTGACACCATTCAAGGAGGCTAACTGACGAATGTCACTCGCCTGCGTTAAATCCATTTCATAGAGGCGAATGTAAAAGT
>JAATGO010000182.1 GCA_015654605.1 Betaproteobacteria bacterium | reverse complement strand
GTGCCGTATCTCACCAGGAAAACATCTCCAACATGGGATGTCATGCCCGATTATGTGGCGGGCGTTCACATTCATACGATCCCAATCGATCAGAGCGGCTAACTGTGCCAAGGCATGCTTAAGATGGATTCGTTCATGCAACGTTTGCTGAAAAAGCACGCCTGATGACGGAAGGATTCACTTAGGCCTTATGCAAATCCAGGAAGACATGGCAACAGGGGGAAATTATCTCCAGGCTTGCCATTTCTTTCCTCCCTCATCCCCCTCGACCCTTTAATCCAAACAAATTCTTGTCTTGTAGATTGTTCAAGAGGGACTATTTAGTGGCATTAATTTCATCATCCATCTGACCAAGCCTAATAATGTGAAACGACACATGGTAGCTCTCTCAGGAAATAGAGCCTGGTATCTTCTTCTTGAACCAATAAAAGATCCGAATCAAAAATAAGATCGCCACAATGCTCACGAAAAGGATGGGCTGTTGCAATACATTTTTACCCGCCTTCAACCACCAGAAATGTAACAAGCCAAGCACTGCAATCACATAAATCAGCCTATGCAGCCATTGCCAACGTTTACCACCAAGCTTGCGTACCATGGCATGAGGGCTGGTGATAGCCAGTGGTATCAATAATAGAAAAGCAATAAAGCCAACCGTAATGAAAGGACGTTTGAGAACATCTTTCCACATTTCTGGAATATCAAAAAAATGATCAAACCAGAAAAAAGTCATGAAGTGAAGGAGTGCATAAAAAAAGGTAAACAGCCCAATCATGCGGCGCAATTTGATTAACCAAGTCCAACCCGTCAAACGACGTAAAGGCGTGATAGCTAATGTGATGCACAGGAAATATAATGTCCAGTCGCCCGTACTGTGCGTAATAAATTCGATCGGGTTGGCACCTAAGCCATCTCCACTCACACCCAAAACAAACAGGCGCGCGAAAGGCAACAAAGCCAACACAAACACAACTGTTTTAAGAAAAACCATTTGCTTTGGCGAGATTGTTTGCATGAAATGCATGGTGTGTTGTTGGTATATAGTAAGCAAGCATGCTGCGCACTAGTAGAACGTCAATAGAATTTCTTCAGATCCATACCTGCATATAGCGAGGCGACCTCAGTGTAACCATTGAACATCAATGTCTTGCGCTTTTTTGCAAAGAATCCATCTTCCCCAATGCGCCGTTCTGTTGCTTGTGACCAGCGTGGATGATCAACATTAGGATTGACGTTCGAATAAAATCCATACTCATTAGGCGCATAGGTATTCCAGGCAGTTTTGGGTTGCTCTTTAAGAAAACGTATTTTGACAATGGATTTGGCAGACTTGAAACCGTATTTCCAAGGCACGACAATGCGTACCGGCGCGCCATTCTGGTTAGGTAACACTTCGCCATACATACCTAAAGTCAGTAGCGCCAGAGGCTGCATCGCTTCATCCATACGCAAACCTTCTGTGTATGGCCAATCGATAATTGGCTGACTCAATCCCGGCATCTGTTTCTTATCCGCCAGCGTAATGAATTGCATATACTTGGCATTACCAGTGGGCTCTGCCTTTTTGATCAACTCGGACAAGGAATAACCGATCCAGGGAATCACCATCGACCAGCCTTCCACGCAACGCATGCGATAAATCCGCTCTTCCAGTGGTGCAAGGCGCCTCAAGCTGTCTATGTCCAGCGTCATCGGTTTCTTGATTTCGCCTTCCAGCGATATAGTCCATGGCCGAGTTTTCAGACTACCTGCATTTTTCGCGGGATCGCTTTTGTCAGTACCAAATTCGTAATAGTTGTTATACGTCGTCGCATCCTTGAACGACGTTGGCTTGTCCATGACAACATAATGTGAATTTGCTGTAGCTGCCAGTTTCTGTGCTCCAGCCGTTTGTGCCATAGCCTCGCGCGATGCCATTTCCAACAAAGCGCTACTGGCAATGGAACCTACCGCCAGTTGCCGGATAAAACTGCGGCGCGACTCAAACAATATACGAGGAGTAATTTCGGATGAGAGCGGTAACTCTATCCCTTGGGGTTTGCGTTTAATCAACATGGCGACTCCATTAGGGCAATGACAATATATCATCGACAAGTAGATTTTCCGCGTAGTAAGAAAATCTCCTCGGCAACCGACCCAATCCATCATCGCTAAACTAAAGCAATCACTTCAGGAAGAACAAGTTTGGCTGAATACCTTTCCAGTCCTATGACTCTTTCTAGTCACCTTGGGCTTATCTACTATCATATGACAACTGACTTAAGGCCTGCTTAAGACTTGGCATCGCACGTCGATTTATTACAGTTCCCCGTAAGAATGCAATCCTGACAGAAACATATTAACTCCCAGAAAAGCAAAGGTGGTGACCAGCAGGCCGATCAATGCCCACCATGCTGCCACGCGCCCACGCAATCCGGCCATTAACCGCATGTGTAACCACGCCGCATAATTGAGCCAAACAATCAATGCCCAGGTTTCTTTCGGGTCCCATGACCAGTAACCACCCCAGGCATCTGCCGCCCACAATGCTCCCAGTATGGTCGCAATGGTAAAGAAAGTGAAACCAACCGTAATCGCCTTATACATAATATCGTCCAGCGTTTTCAACGGTGGTAATCGATCTACCAGATAGCCATTCGATTTAAGCAAATAGGCAGCCCCTACCATGGCAGCCAATGCAAACGTACCATACCCAATAAAGTTAGCTGGCACATGTATTTTCATCCACCAGCTTTGTAAAGCAGGCACCAGCGGTTGAATCTGTGCTGCATCGCGTGATACTGTATACCAGAGTAAAAAGCCGACCGCAGCAGAAACCACCAATAAGACAAAACTGCCAAGTTGATACGTGGCATAGCGCTCTTCATAGTACAAATAAAACAGTGCTGTCACCAACGAAAACAGAACAAAGACTTCATATAAATTGGAGATAGGAATATGGCCGACATCAACGCCAATCAGATAAGATTCATACCAACGTACCAACATGCCAGTAAAGCCAAAAAGTACTGCGGCCCAACATAATTTGGAAGCAATCGCACCACCAATATCAGACCGGGTAATTAACCCTCCCCAGTAAAATAAGGTGGATAGAAAAAAGAACGTGCTCATCCATAAAATGGCAGATTGACTCGACAACAAATATTTCAGAAAGAATTTTTCTTCCGCAGCATGGAGCATTCCTCCATATTGCATGATAGCGCACGCTGTCAGAATAGCGAGAGCAGCAAATAACCAGCGTACCGGCTTCCAATGCCATCCCAACCAGGCAAACACTGGCGCACTCAGCAGCAATACACTCTTTTCGTAATAATTCATGTACGCCCCAAAACGACCAAGAGCGTATAAGACGGCAACCAGCAATGCGGCGCCATACAGCCAGTCCACCACACTTAGGCGCCTAAAAAAACTGGCATCTACTATATCAGCTTGGGTCAATTCCATTATTTCTCCCATTCATTTCGCCCCTGTTCCTGAGTTCTGCCATCCGTCAACACATGTGATTCTACCGAACAGGACGTTAACAAGCACCTCTGCCCTCGATTCATCGTTCATTCACCATGCCATTTACCATACTATAAAAAACACATGTGCATAGCTTACGCTGATTGCTTCAGCTTCGCCTTGAGTGCCTCAAATTCCTGCTCGAAATCCAATGTCTTGCGCTGTGTGCTCATTGCCATCATGGCATGCGTCATACCATCCTCTTGCGTGCGAAGCCAGACCCAGAGCCTGCGCTCACGAATATACAGCATGGAGAACACACCCAATACAAGAAACAGACATCCTATATACACTACTTTCTTTCCAGGTGAACGCGTCACTTGAAATACGGACGCTTTCACTTCATCAAAACCACTTAATTGTAAATAAACAGGGGCATGATAAAACCCGGTATCTGCCAATGCATTCAGTGCCAACTCCAGATAGCGTCCATGCTTGTCATCTGCCGGTACCGGAGCCAAACCCGCTTTTTCACGTGCAACCTGCCACAATTCCCATACACTACCGTTCAATATTTTCATGAAAATATCAGCAGCTTTACCCTGCTCTCCTGCAGGCACATTGGCAAGAAAAGCCGCGATCGCCACATAACCAGACTGATTCGCATCACCAGCAAATATCTGTAATCCTTTCAAGGCAGAGTGATATAACTGATCACGCAATGCTGCAGGTTCCTGTGGACTGATGGCGTGCTGCGCATAACGCCGTGCGGCCAACTCTTGTAACGCCGGATTATGCAGTGCTGCACGTAACCGCATCCATTCATTGACACTATCATTATCATCTGCCGGAATGCGTAAGTAACGGAACGCCTCATCAGGCAAATCACGCACACCTGCCAGAAAAACATAAGCACCATCGACTTCAATAGGCTGCATGTAGTTAAGATATTCTTTTGCCTGCCCTGCCTTGTCTCTTAATTTATATTGCACACTTGGACCAACATTTTTCAAATCTTTGCTATCGATCCCTTTAGCACCAGAACCAAGATGCCGCTCTATGCTATCAACGACATCTTTACGCATACTCTTGCCAACATTGACTGCGCGCACATCTTTACCTGCACTACTAGGCATATTCTCTACATTAAAAGGACGCAAATCTGTCCATTCAACCGTCAATGCATTATCCTTCCCTGGCCATAAGGGTGTCGTACCATTCACCTCCCCAGACAAGGGAAAAGACTGATCCTGATCACCCTGCATACTATGTGCTGTCAATCTGAGTTTGCTGCCACCGTCCTGAAAACTGGACTGAAATATTGCCAGTCCCTTGTATATCAAAGGAGAATTCACCTTGATCGTCGCCGGAAACTCATATCCGCTGGCGTTATCTCGCACAACAACGTCACTTGCAAATAACTTGGGCATGCCAGTGGAATAATAATTGATGATGAAACGCTTTAAATATATGGTGATTGGCAAATCCTGGATCAGAACACCATTTTGCTGTGCAATGAGTGTCGTGCTACTGCTACTACCTTCGGCAATTAAGGTATTTCCACGAAATGTCGGATTCCCCAATCCTAGACGATGCTGCGCTGGAATATCTGCAATGATGCCATTTCCAGAAAATGGTGTCTTATGATAAATCCATTGTTGCAAGCGAATCGACAAATCCGAATCCAGCAAACCGCCGATGCAAATGATGATAATCGCACTATGCGCAAAGATATATCCCCATTTATTGGCAGCCCCCCTCTTGGCAACAATTAATGTGGCACCATTCTTGTCCACAATTTTTGTTTTGTAACCCTTAGCGGTAATACGTTGTGCTAGTTGTCCTACCAACATCTTCATAGGTGTTGCCACTGTCCATTCTGCATGATGCCCAATATTATGCAGTGATTCTTCACGTATATTCTCACGCCAGCTTTTTATGTCCCTAAGCATCTTTGGACCATTGCGCGCCACGCACAATGATGTCGACAATACTAAAAACCCCATGATCAGCAGAAACCACCATGCTGAATACACAGAATACAAACTGAGCTTATTAAAGATATTGAACCAGAATTCACCGAACTGATTGATATAGTCTGGTACTGGTTCATTTTGCTTGAGTACGGTTCCAATAATGGAAGCGATGGCAATAATTGTCAGCAAACTAATGGCAAAACGCATGGAAGAAAACAACTCGACTGCCTGTGCGAACCAGCGTCGTTGTGTTGTTAATTGTATGCCTGCAGTCCGACTTACCATATTGATACCTCTACAATCCCATTAACACCTGATAGACACATATAACTTGCACCCTCTTTATGGATGGATGGGATAAAACAAAATACAAGGCCCAACGTCCAAGTTTCATTAAATTAAACTGAACTTGCGCCAACAGTAGCTGATTTTTCTACTCCAGAATAACTCTGCCGAACTCCTGATCTTGGCATGTCTCTCTATTTTAAACCAGCGATATAATCGGCTAGCGCCTCAATCTCAGCATCCGACAATCGTTCTGAAATTGTCGCCATCGGGGCACTATCATGACGTTTCCCGTTGCGGAAATTGGTGAGTTGTGACACCGTATACTCCTGATTTTGTCCAGCCAAACGAGGGTATTGTACGGGAATACCCGATCCTGAGGCGCCGTGACATGCCGCGCAAGCAGGAACATCTTTTGCGGCAATGCCACCGCGATAAATACGCTTACCCAACGCCACCTTAGACGCATTTCTGGCAGCACCAGATTGGGGTATTTGTTTCTCGAGGAATGCAGACACATTCAATATATCTTCTTCTGTCAGAGGTGCCGCCATGGCCGACATGGCAGGATCTGTACGCTCACCACTTTTGAAATAGCGCAATTGCCTGATCAAATAAGCTTCATGCTGCCCAGCCAGCTTGGGATTAATGGCAATGGTGGCATTGCCACCAACACCATGGCACGTCACACAGGCGATGACATTGCGCGCGATATCTCCCACTGTGAAAAGTGCCTCACCTTTGGCAACATCCGCTTTCACTGGCGTTGCCGCTGCCGCTCCTTGTGCTCCATAGACGACAGATGTAAAGGAACCCAACAGAAGTAACCCGATACCCACCCATTTTGAAAAAAATAACAAGACACCATTCATTCAAACATCCCGAAACTCTGTAATAATAAGATTTCCCCAATCGATCACGGCATGCTTTCAGGCTTCCTGTCTGTCCATTGACTTGCTTTGTGAAATTCCTTTCCAGCAAGTCTCCATGACTATCACATGCAGCCAACAAACTCATGTCCCTCAACGGTATCTCAAGTGCCTCACCACCAGCGGCATACTTACATTGCACTCAGACACTTAGCTAGCGCCTTCACAGCCACGACTCTCCAAGAGGTGGCGGCTTATTGTACAATAGCTTGTCTGCATTTTCTTTCTCTTCCACGGCATTTTATATCCCAACCATGTCCCAACTTTGGCAAGCCCG
>JAATGO010000173.1 GCA_015654605.1 Betaproteobacteria bacterium | reverse complement strand
TGATGGCATGAGATACAGTCTTCCATATGCCAGTAACGTCCAGTCCGGCGTCATCTTGTGGCAGGTTAGTATCTCGAACGTTAAGCTCAAATTCATAGTCTTGGCGCAACATCTGGATAAGTGTTGGATTGAAACGCGCCTCGTCGTCGTGAAGCTTGATACTGAAGCCAGAGCGGGCACTTTGACGTTCGAGTGATACGGGTAAGAGAATCAGTGGCGCACGGTATTTCTTGCTATCTTTGGTATCTTTTGTCCAAGATAGAAAGCCAAGCGCTAGGAACAAGGTATTGGAGCCGCCCTCTTGCAGGGTTGCACGAGAATTGCGATACAACTCAAGGAGGCGATTTTCGAGCTCGTCTTGAGTTAGATCAACGAATACCTCTTTCCGCATGAGGGCATCCAGTGCATGTTGTCTGTGAACATGTTCGCGCTCGCGTGCCTCGTGGATGGCTTTATTCCTTAGGTCATTGCCATCCATCAGGTCTGGTCGGCTGAGTAATTTCAGGCCGTGACCTTCGGCCAATATATCTTCAACTGCGCCCGGTTCTGGAGCATCAAGCTTCACAGACTTCTTGCCAGATTTGAAGTTCAATAGATTATTGCGCAACGACAGGTCTAACAGTTTTCGCTGCCATCTTGAAAGTCGATCTTCTGGGCGCTCCTCTATCTCGGCAGGCATTTCGGCTACGCTATCCAACTGGTCAGGAGCCTCCTCCCATCTAGGTTCAGCCGATTCGTACTGTGTCTGCGCATTCGCATCACGTGAGATAGCTTTCTCGCTGGCGAGCGGCTTGATGCGTTGCAGACGAGCTCGACGAATATCTACAGCCAACTCGAAAATACCTTCTTCGGCTTCCGAGATGTGCTCTTCGCCTTTGACTACAGTGAAGCTGAACGTCGGGAGAGGGCGTTGGACAAGCAACGTCGACTCGAAAAGCACCATCTCTTTCAATTTGACGCGCTTGCGAAGGGCTGTGATGTCATCAACAACGGTCGATGAGAACTCCTCGGGTTTCAACCATACGCCCGGAAACGCATGCTCCTTTTGGAACACAATCAGAGGATTCAGACCTGATTGCTCAAACGCTGCACATATGAAAAGGGTAAGATCCAAACATGTTCCCAATCCGGATTCAACAATCTGACCGGGACCCCGAACCTTTTGCCCTTGCTGCTCAAAACTCGCCGGAGGCAAAGCGTAATCCAATCCCATGGCACCAATAGCGTTCCAAATTGCAGAGGCAATCTCCCATACCCGCTTGGCGCCTTCTTGGTAACCATTGATGGAGCCTGACTTGCCTGCCTTGCGCAAAACATCCGCGGTGCTCTTGAGCACGCGCTCAATAGCCGGTTCGTTTGGTTGGACGAAGGCTGCAATCATGTCGGGCAGCGAAGACAGGCCTCCCCATTGGTTTCGCGGTAGCAGCTCGACTATTGATTCGGCGTTAGCGATGTACGTCGGTTCGTCACTTGCAGTTGTCAACTCCAGATTCAGAATAGCCTTTTCAGATTCGGTCAGCCTACCAAGCAGTGCTCCATCAAGCGTGATATCGAGATCCGCAATACGTAGAGTCTGCCCGGTAGCTAAATGGTCGATGTGCCAGGTCTTCGACTTCAAGAATGGTGGAGTGGATGCTGCTGTCAAACGAAGATTACGGAATGATTGGCCAGTTTTATTGACAACCGTAAGCTCGTGAATCGCAGGTACCGAATTCTGAAAGTCAGCGAGATTAACTCGACTTGAAACGCTTGCTTGAATTTTGACGTCGCGCAGCAACTCTTCCGACGGCTGAGTCGGTTCGATATTTCCTGCATCCATAGTGAATCTCCGATTTTTTCAAATTGATTATTATCGACAAAAAATTTTGGTGCTCTATCACCTGATAGCAAGCTGATTTCGTTGTACTTCTAGTTCTTAGAACCTGCGATTTCTCCTCAATACCCTCTAGGCTACCTTATTTACGTTGTTTTGATGCTGGAGCGTAGGAGTAAGGCGAGCTTTTTAGCCCTCGAGTTGGATACAGAGCAGACAGATCTCTTACGTCTCGCTATAAATCTTGGACACAGTCATTACGATAGCGGTTTTCCCCACGAAATTCAATCCATCCTTCACGGTATCCGTCTGCCTGTTGAGGTTCTGCGGCAAATGAAGGTAAAAACGGGTGACAAGCTTAGTTTAGTTGTACGTCCAGAGGGTGCCATGTTGGTACCGAAGCGTCCGAAGTATGCTCTCACAGACTTGATTGCGCAATGTAATCTCAATGCAGCACCGCCCGTAGACTTGGCTGAGTGGACAAGCATCAAGCCAGAAGGACGAGAGGTATGGTAAGACGTGTCAAATATGAGCGAGGGGATATTGTGCTTGTTTCCTTGGAGCCAGTGCAGGACAGGGAGCAGAAAGGCGTGAGTCGACCCGTCTTGGTTTTGTCGCCAGCAGTATTTAATATGATGGGAGTCGTTCTGGTTGCGCCAATTACTCAAGGTGGCGATTTTGCTCGGCACGCTGGTTTTGCCGTTCCTCTTACTGGATCTGGAACAGAGACGCAAGGCGTTGCTCTGGTTAATCAGGTTCGCATGCTTGATCTTGAGAGTCGTAGAGCGAAGAAAGTTGAAACTGCGCCCGATTTCGTCGTGGAAGACGCGCTTGCTCGGTTACAAGCGATCTTGGAATAATGGATGTTTTGATAAATTAGTCACGCAGATTGAATTGCGCCAAACAAGAGCACTTTGCTTCATTCAGCAGCAAATCGTAATCTATCGTAGTCCTATTCACCATATTGTTTATTGTGTTGACGTTATTTGGGTAAATTAATCGGTAAAACTAGGTCAGTTAATTTTCCATTTGAATCGTTATACCCCCACGCTAAAACGGCCATTTTCTTAGAAAATGGCCGGTCGCATAGTACAATCCTCAATAACGACACTGCCAGCCTCACACAACAACAATACTAAATCTTAATTCGCCTCTTGCTTCAATGACGCCATATCAATCACAAACCGGTATTTGACGTCACTCTTCAGTAATCGCTCATACGCCTGGTTCACATCTTTGATGGCAATCATTTCGACATCGCTCACAATGCCGTGTTCAGCGCAGAAATCCAACATTTCCTGTGTTTCTGCCATGCCGCCAATAGCGGAACCTGCGACAGACTTACGACCGTGAATCAAGCTGATGCCGGTTAGAGGAGGACTGAGTTCGGTGAGAACGCCTACCAATGCCATCGTGCGGTCGCGCTTGAGTAGCGCAGCATAAGGATTGAGATCATGGGAAACAGGTATCGTATTGAGCAGGAAATCGAAACTGTTGGCATGTGCTTTCATGGCAGCAGCGTCCCGCGATACTAATACCTCGTCAGCGCCGAGACGGGTAGCATCTTTTCCCTTTTCGGGTGATGTGGTGATCATGACGACATGTGCACCCAGTGCCTTGGCAAATTTGACCCCCATATGCCCAAGTCCGCCTAAGCCGATGACGCCAACTTTTTGGCCAGGACCGACTTGCCAATGGCGTAAGGGAGAATAGGTGGTAATGCCTGCACACAGTAGTGGTGCTACCGCTTTCAGGTCGAGCTTCGGAGAAACTTTCACCACAAAACGTTCCTCAACGACAATTTGTTCGGAATAACCGCCGAAGGTGAGTCGGTCGCTGCCTCGTTCTTTGTCATTGTAGGTGAGAGTGGCACCTTCTTCGCAGTATTGCTCAAGATGTTCCTCGCAAGCTGGACAATGACGGCAGGAATCCACCATGCAGCCTACGCCAGCAAGATCACCAACTTTAAATTTCTTGACTCCGGCGCCCACTTGTACGACGCGGCCAACGATTTCGTGGCCGGGGACCATGGGGTATACCGAGTTGCTCCAGTCGTTGCGTGCCTGATGCAAATCGGAATGACAGATGCCACTGTAGAGAATGTCTATGCGTACGTCATTGAGACCAGGATCGCGGCGTTCAAATTGAAATGGTGCTAAAGGAGAATGGGCGTCACGGGCTGCGTAACCTCGTACTTGAAACATGGGGGAGTCCTTTCACAGAGATATTAATTTATCTTTTTGTATAATAAATTGATAACACCCCAATAACAATCTTGTAGACTTGCATGTATTAACGCAAAATACTGCACAATTACGCAGCCCGAGTATGCAACTTGATCATCTTTCTCATTTAGCGGTATTTACGTCGGTAGCGCGGCACAACAGTTTCCGGAAAGCGGCGACGGAGCTTGGCTTGTCTGCTTCTGCGGTCAGTTATGCGATTCGCACGCTGGAAGAGCATCTGGGTGTTAGCTTGTTTAACCGAACCACGCGCAGTGTTGCACTTAGCGATGCTGGCCGGCGCTTGTCGGAACGATTGCAACCGGCGCTGAGCAATGTCAGCGATGCGCTGGAAGAAATGAACAACTTCCGGGCGACACCTACCGGAACGTTGCGCATTAATTCGTCTCGCGTGGCAACACAATTATTAATCGCACCACTCATGCAACGTTTTCTTGCTGCGTATCCGGAAATTCATTTGGATGTGGCCAGTGACGATGGTTTGGTTGATATCGTGGGAACAGGTTTTGATGTGGGAATTCGTTATGAAGAGGCCGTTCCAGAAGACATGGTCGCTGTGTCCATTGGATCTGTGCGACGTTTTGCTGTAGTAGGATCACCGGCGTATTTTGAACGACATACAGTGCCACGACATCCAGAGGAACTTTATCAGCATGACTGTATTCGTTACCGCTTTCCAAGTGGACTTATTTATAAATGGGAATTAGCCAAGGATGATGTACAACTGGAAATGGATGTTAAAGGTCCTCTCACAGTTGGTGAGGCAGATCTTGCTGTACGTGCTGCTGTGGATGGTATCGGCCTGGTGTTTACATTAGAAGACAATGTGGCATTACTGATGAAAGAGAAAAAACTGGTTCGTGTTCTGGAGGACTGGTGTCCCAGATTTCCAGGTTTTATGTTGTATTACCCACGCCAGCGGCGCATGTCGTCGGCTTTGCGTGCGTTTATCGATATGGCGCATGCATTTCATGTAACGACATGAAGAATTGTAGGGTGTTGTTGTAGGGAACTATATATTGCATTCATGTGTTATGCATTCGTTTGCGCGTCTGTCTCACATGCGAGCAGAGGATTGGTCAATTTCCAATCGGGTAAATCCAGCCAGATTATTCTATTGTGTCCATACGTGTTAGACTGAAAGCTTGCCATTCCTTGGCAGGAAAAAACGTAGAAGCTATTGAAGCATGGTCTCGAAAGCACCAATTTAGCCTTCCATTCTTCGTGTTTGCCTTTCATACCCTCTCCGGTGAGAGGGATAAAAGCGCTCGCTCCTCCTAAGTGCTGTTCTGCACTCGATTTCTGTGCGGCTATATTGCCGCATTTTTACATTTCTTTATTGTATTACCGATTTTTCGCTTAACGAACCACCTTTATCTCTCTACCGAATCGTATAGGTGCTTCGTGTTTGTTCCTATGAGACATGTGGTTGGCTGGCTGGTTATTTTCCGGTGGTGCCAACAGAAAGATAAATAGAAGTGAAACTGGATAGCCCATCCCTGCGTATTTACCTGACCACCTTGAGGAACTTCTTCCGTATTGGCCGTAACGCATCTCTTTTATTTCAGCAGGAGTTGCCATTACGTGCTGAACTGTTTAGTGCGTCACAGATGGAGCGTCATGGTAAGGTGCTTGCCAATGCACATAAAGTGGACGATAAGTTGGCGATCAAGCGTGGCGATGAGCATCTGCTATTACGGTTGGCTGACAATGAGAAAGTGATTTTTCATGCGAGTGTCCGTCTGACCGATGCGATCAAGGCCGGACGTCAGGTGACGCCAGCAGCGGAATGGTTGCTCGATAATTTTTATCTGGTAGAAGAACAGATTCGTACTGCCCGCCATCATTTTCCAAAAAATTACAGTAAAGAGTTACCTCGCCTCTTGCGTGGAAGTTCTGCCGGTCGACCACGCGTCTATGATATTGCTCTGGAAACGATTTCACATGGAGATGGGCGGGTTGATCCCGAAAGTTTGTCGCGTTTTGTCGCTTCCTATCAGCAGGTTACACACTTGGAGCTAGGGGAACTCTGGGCGATTCCCATCATGCTGCGTTTGGCGTTGATTGAAAATTTGCGCCGAGTGGCCGCTCGTCTGGCAACCACACGTATCAGTCGAAATCTGGCACATGCCTGGGCAGATGTGATGTCTGACGTAGTCGAAAAAGATCCCAGTAAATTGATTCTCCTGGTAGCAGATATGGCGCGTTCGGATCCTCCAATGGATAGCTCCTTTGTTGCTGAGTTCGTTCGCCGTTTGCAAGGCAAAGGGCCGACGCTGACGTTGCCGCTGACGTGGTTGTCTCAACATTTGGCAGAATCTGGCGAGACGATTGACCATCTTGTTCATTTCGAGACGCAGCAACAGGCTGCCGATCAAGTATCAATTAGCAATAGCATTGGCAGCTTACGGTTTTTAAGTGCCATGGATTGGCGAGAGTTTGTCGAAACCATGAGTGTTGTTGATCAGGTATTGCGTCAAGATCCTGCTGATGTTTATCTGCGCATGGATTTTCCAACGCGTGATCATTATCGGCACGTGGTGGAAACGGTAGCACGCCATAGTCCGCAAACGGAAAATACCATCGCCGAACATGCACTGCGTTTGGCGGCAGCGGCGGGAGTGGAATATGGTCCCAATGACCGTCGTGCGCATATTGGGTATTATTTGATTGGTAATGGCTTGCCGTTATTGGAGCAAGTAGCCGCATTTCGTCAGACGCCTAAGCATATTCTGCATAAAGGACTCCGACACTCGCACTTGAGTGTGTATCTGGGTAGTCTCTTATTGCTAACATTGTTAGCTACAGGAGGGATCATTGCACAAGCAAGAGTTGTTGGTGCAGAAGGTTGGTTGCTTGCTTTTATTGGATTGGTGGCATTAGTTGGCACTAGCCAACTTGCAGTAGGGCTGGTGAACTGGATTGCCACGTTAGTCGTCATGCCGCGGCCGTTACCGCGGATGAATTTTTCCAAAGGTATTCCGCAAAGTGCGCGTACGATGGTTGTGGTGCCATCCATGTTATTGACTTCACATAATATTGATGCGCTGACAGAAGCATTGGAAGTCTGTTTTCTTGCGAACCGAGATGACAATCTACGATTTTGTCTACTGACGGACTTTGGTGATGCCGGCACGGAAACCCTGCCATCGGATGACATACTGCTAGCGCGTATGAAGGGGAGTGTCGAGGCATTGAATGAGAAATATCCATGTGTTGGAAGAACGGACTTCTTTTTATTGCATCGGCCTCGTCGTTGGAATCCACAGGAAAATGTGTGGATGGGATATGAGCGCAAGCGTGGTAAGTTGGGCGACCTCAATGCACTGTTACTCGACAGTCCAGATGCACATGGTGCGTTTTCTTTGACAGTTGGTGATCTTGATACTCTTGGTCATATTCGTTATGTCATTACTTTAGATACCGATACGGAGTTGCCGCGAGATGCTGCGCGCAGTTTTGTGGCCACCATGGAACATCCCCTCAATCGTGCGCTTTATGATGCACAACATGGGCGAGTGTGCGAAGGGTATGGCATTTTGCAACCACGCGTTGTCGTGAGTCTGCCTGGTCGTGAAGCATCGCACTATGAATTATTGTGTGGTGGTGAAGCTGGTATCGATCCATATACACGTACCGTGTCTGATGTGTATCAGGACTTATTTGGAGAAGGATCCTTTATCGGCAAGGGCATCTACGATGTCAATGTATTTGAGCAGGTGTTGCATGATCGCATGCCAGAGAATCGTATTCTCAGCCATGATCTGTTGGAAGGTTGCTATGTACGTGCGGGCTTATTGAGTGATGCACAACTGCATGAACCTTATCCATCTCGTTACAGCACGGACATGCGCCGTCGTCATCGTTGGATACGTGGAGATTGGCAGATCGCTTCCTGGTTATTGCCATGGGTACCAGATGCGCCCGCGGCCGATAGCGGGAAAATATCCATGCGACGTAATCCATTATCGGCATTATCGCGCTGGAAGTTATTTGACAATCTGCGCCGCAGCATAGTGCCAATTGCATTGTCAGCCTTATTGATAACAGGTTGGCTTACGACACAGACGGCATGGTTTTGGAGTATCACGGTGTTAGTAATACTGCTGTTACCGGTGGTGTGTGCGTTAGGAATGAATCTTCTGCGTAAACCATCAGATACCTTGTTGCGCCAACATTTGACGATGGTGTTTAAGGCAGGACAACAAAGTTTAACGCACGTTTTGTTGACGTTAATATTTTTGCCCTATGAGGCTTGGTGTAATCTGGATGCTATTTTACGTACGCAATGGCGAGTATTGGTAACGCATAAGAAACTGCTGGAATGGACAGTATCGGGTGAGTCGGAGAAATTGGACAAGCACAGTCTCTATGCCAGTTTCTGTAGGATGTGGATTGCACCTTATTTGGCGATTGTGGTTGCTGCGCTTCTGGTGGTATATCAATCTGATGCATTGCATGCAGCAGTACCTATTTTATTGTTGTGGATTATTTCACCCATAGTGGCATGGTGGATCAGTCTTCCATTGCAACCACATGTCGTTCAACTGACGCCGATACAGACGCGTTATTTGCATATGCTATCGCGTAAGACATGGCGCTTCTTTGAAACCTATGTGGGACCGGCAGATAACTGGCTGCCGCCTGACAATGTGCAAGAACACCCGGTAGAAGTGATTGCACATCGTACCTCTCCTACTAATATTGGTCTGTCTTTGCTGGCTAGTTTGGCGGCTCGGGATTTTGGCTATATCTCTACTGGGCAATTACTGCAACGTACACAACATACATTAAATACGATGGCTTCGCTGGCGCGATTTCAGGGACATTTTTACAATTGGTACGATACACAATATTTGCAGCCGTTGCGACCTATGTACATCTCAACTGTAGATAGTGGCAATCTTGCTGGTCACTTGCACATACCAATACGTTATGGCGGCAAGTACGCCTGTAATTATGACGCTAACAATATTTGCAATTGCCTGAATAGCGGCGCTATTTTGCGCGAACCACTCCATTGCGTTACACCTTTCTAAATGTAAAACTACTGTCTCACATTTCCAGCATCGTCAATACGATTAGCCAGAGCCCTGAGATGCACAGGCATGGATTGAATTTCCATTC
>JAATGO010000377.1 GCA_015654605.1 Betaproteobacteria bacterium | reverse complement strand
TTTGACTGCGACGATACCACTATAATGCTGTGCTTGATAAAGAGGGAGTGTGATGCCCAAGGATTTAAGCAAGGTTTTGCTTTGTGCTCCTGTTGCCAAGACGACGGCATCATATCGTAGAGCCACGGGGCCGATGGTGACAGTGACTTGTCCATCCGTTTCTGGACGAATGGCATCTACCTTTTGAGAAAAGTGAAATTGTACATTCAAAGATTGGGCGATAGCCTTGAGCTGTTTAACGAATAGGACACAGTTACCAGCGCTATCCTGGGGATAATATGCAGCACCAGCTAGCGTAATGGCTGAAGTGAAGGCTGGTTCAATATTCATGATGTCCGCTATGTTTATTGAGGCACTACGGGCAGGGTGATCCTTATCAGGAGAGGCAGCGTCGTTCGATGTATATTCTGCCGACATATTATTTCGGTGTATTTTGGCTGCGTCAGCCTGTGTGCGAAATAAGTGCAATAAGCCATACGTATTTTCATGTTCCAATTCGTAGTGCGTTTGCAATTGATAGGTAAGGCCTTGCCCGTACTCGGTAATACGCGTGAGTAGCTGCTTATTGCGGATGCGAGCTAATTGAAATTCGCGTCGAGATGCACGCAGCCAACGCCAATATGCCAGGCTCAGGCTTGAGTTGAGTAATATTGCCGGTTCTGCTTGAAAGAAGCTATTGAACGAGGTGCGAATCATTCCAGGCATGCTAAGGGGATGTATGGCACTGGGGGCAAGTAGGCCTGAATTACCCAGGGTTGCCTCTTCTGCAATATTATTGCGACACTCTAGTACAGTGACATCAAATCCAGCCTGTGCCAGAAAATATGCAGTACAGACACCGGACAATCCTGCGCCAATGACTGCGATTCGATTATATGTATGGCCTTGTATCAATATGCTGTTACTTTCTTCTTTTCAAATTGACACGGTCTCTTTTATTGCAAAAAAGTAATTTTTTTCATCCGTGTTTCTTGAATGATACATGCAAATAGTGATGTTTTATATATGGGTGTGGGATTTATGCCCAAATGAGAAGTGAGGTTATTCTCAAGTATGATGGTTTAGGGTTTGTTAACAATTAAGCGATCCAGAGAGCAGACGATATTGAGAAACGACAAGTAGTTACGCGCCAGTTTTTCATACCGAGTTGCGATTCGTCGGAATTGCTTGATCCGATGAAAAAAACGTTCGACCAAATTGCGGTCTTTATACAGGTGCCGATCATAGCTACGCCGTACCAGATGATGGCGCTTTTGGGGAGATCCATCGTGTTTAATGATGACCCATCCCCCGTTTATGGGGTAGAGCCAACTTTGTTGCACCGTCAGGTAGCGTTCTGTCTAGTGTCGCTGAATAGGTGACTTTTCCCGTAGGCTGGTTCGCGCGAGTGCCGAACAGTTCGGATGACGCTTAGGTGCGTACGCTGTCAGTGCCATCTTGTAGAGGAAGCCGCACACTTGCACACTTGCGCACTTGGTATCTCACAACTCGAATTCTCATAGAAAACTCGCTGTGGTGGATCTTGGCGCAGATCGGATAGCGTCGTGTTAAAACCATCATAAAATTGAAAATAAGCAATTCATTGCGCTTGATGATCTGCTTTGCAAAAGAGAGAGAACCAATTTCGGGGAGATTGGCCCATCATCATGGGCTGAAATAGGGACAGCGCGGTATAATTCTGTTTTTAGTGCGTCAGGACAGAAATGGTCATGCTTTTGCCATGATTGTGGCAGTTTTGCCAGCGATTTTGCGGCATGCAGTCGTGTGCTGCAGAGTGGTAAAACGCGTCTTTTTGTTGTGATGTAACGTGATTGATTGCTAAACTCCATCTCCCACCATGCTGATTTTTCCAGGTTCTAACGCGCTTTCCTCCTTTCGTACGCAACGTCTTTTATCCCAATTGCAGGCAATTGATGCCGACATTGTTGGTGTATATGCACAATTTATGCATTTTGTAGATGCGAACGACGTTTCAGATGCTGACCATACGCGTTTGGAAAAATTGCTAACCTACGGCGATACCATGCCTGAGGGAATACCAACAACAGGAGATGAGTTTGTTGTCATTCCTCGGTTCGGCACGATTTCTCCGTGGGCTAGTAAGGCGACTGATATTGTACATAACAGTGGTATGCAACATATCCGGCGTGTTGAGCGAGGTGTACTGTATCGCGTTAAACGCAAATCTGGTTTATTGGGTGGAGTCAAGAAAATGGATGCGGCAGGTAGGGATGCTATCGCCGCATTGCTGCATGATCGGATGACAGAATCTGTTTTATCGCAGCTTCAAGATGCTGCCGCTTTATTTGTGGTGCTCGATGCCAGACCACTACAATTGATTGATGTCCTGGGAACCGGTAAATCTGCTTTGGAGCAAGCCAATGTAGCACTGGGGTTGGCACTATCCGAAGATGAGATTGATTACCTGGCAGAGGCATTTACACAAGCGCAACGTAATCCTACTGACGTTGAGTTGATGATGTTTGCCCAGGCCAATAGTGAGCACTGTCGACATAAGATATTCAATGCCGACTGGACGATAGATGGCGAGCAGCAGTCTCAGTCCCTGTTTGCTATGATTAAAAATACGCACCAGTTACAGCCAAAAGGCACCATTGTCGCTTATAGCGATAACTCATCCATTATTGCTGGTGCTGAAGTCATGCGTTTCTATCCGCGTGGTACAGAAAACGGGCACCTCTATTCGGTGTCAAAAGAATTGACGCATATCCTGATGAAGGTGGAAACGCATAATCATCCAACGGCCATTTCTCCATTTGCTGGCGCTTCAACGGGGGCTGGCGGAGAAATACGTGATGAAGGGGCAACCGGACGTGGCGCAAAACCTAAGGCGGGGTTGACCGGTTTTACCGTGTCCAATCTGATGCTGACGCATGCTGTGCAACCTTGGGAAAATGCGCGGGATGTTGCGCAATCTGTGGCACAGCGAGTTGTTCACGAGCAGGCTGGAATTTACGGCAAACCTGATCGTATTGCTTCGCCATTACAGATTATGATTGATGGCCCATTGGGGGGAGCCGCATTTAATAATGAATTTGGACGGCCTAATTTAGGCGGGTATTTCCGTACCTACGAGCAAAATGTCGCTGGCCACGTTTATGGTTACCATAAACCGATCATGATTGCTGGTGGTATAGGAAGCATTGCGGCAACCCATACCCATAAGGATCCTTTACCGCCTGGTAGTTTGCTGATACAGCTAGGAGGTCCTGGCATGCGTATTGGGATGGGGGGAAGTGCAGCGTCATCCATGGCAACAGGAGCCAATACGGCTGACCTGGATTTTGATTCGGTACAGCGTGGCAACCCTGAAATGGAACGGCGCGCGCAGGAAGTGATTAACGCCTGCTGGGCAATGGGAGCAGATAATCCTATTTTATCCATTCATGATGTGGGTGCTGGAGGATTGTCGAATGCGTTTCCTGAAATCACCAATGATGCCGGACGTGGTGCCATTTTTGATTTGCGCAAAGTACCATTGGAAGAGAGTGGTCTGGCACCAAGAGAAATATGGTGCAATGAATCTCAAGAGCGATACGTCTTGGGCATTGCACCAGAACAATTGCCTTTGTTTACCCATTTTTGCGAACGTGAACGCTGTCCATTTGCCGTCGTTGGTACGGCGACAGTAGAGCGGCAACTGAAACTGCTTGATCCTGAGCATCATGACGAGCCTGTGAATATGCCGATGGAGGTATTGCTTGGCAAACCACCTAAAATGCATCGTGATGTGACGCACGTAGCACAAGAATTCCCTGCAATTGATTTGACGGGTGTTAATTTGGAGGAGGCCGTACAACGGGTATTGCGTTTACCCACAGTCGCAGACAAATCATTTTTGATTACTATCGGAGATCGTAGCGTCGGTGCAATGACCGTACGAGACCAGATGGTGGGGCCTTGGCAAGTCCCTGTTGCAGATTGTGCCGTTACTGCCATGAGCTTCGAGGGCTATCTTGGAGAAGCAATGGCGATAGGGGAGCGTACGCCATTGGCAGTGATTAATGCGGCAGCATCGGGTCGTATGGCTGTCGGAGAGGCGATTACGAATATTGCCGCTGCAGTGATTGCCGATATTTCAGATATTAAACTATCCGCTAACTGGATGGCAGCGTGCGCGCAGCCGGGGCAGGATGCCGCATTGTTTGATACCGTGAAAGCAGTTGGCTTGGAGTTATGCCCAGCACTGGGTATCAGCATTCCGGTAGGAAAAGATTCGTTGTCGATGCGCACGACATGGAGTGATGCTGAAGGTAGCAAATCGGTGACTTCACCAATCTCGCTTATCGTTTCCTCTTTTTCGCCAGTGAAGGATGTTCGCCGGACCTTGACTCCTCAGATTCGTCGGGATGTTGGTGAGACTGTATTGATCCTGATTGATCTTGGACGGGGTAAAAACCGCATGGGTGCTTCTGCATTAGCTCAGGTGCTGCAACAGATTGGCAATGATGTGCCCGACGTGGACAGTGCGAAAGACTTGAAAGGTTTCTTTGCAGCTATTCAACAGCTTAATCATGAAGGCCAATTGCTTGCTTATCATGATCGTTCCGATGGCGGTTTGTTGGCAACATTGCTTGAAATGGCATTTTCTGGACGTAGTGGTTTGTCCATTAATCTGGACATGCTCACGCTAGAAAATGAGCATGCCATGGATTGGGGAGATGCTAAGAACTGGACAACGCAGGTTGGCGAGCGCCGTAATGAATTAACCTTACGTGCTTTATTCAGTGAAGAATTAGGGGCTGTTATTCAGGTACGTGCTGACCAGAAATCTGATGTCATGAATGTGCTGCGTCAGTATGACTTGGGAGCATGTAGCCACATTATTGGTAAGCCCAATGACAAGGATATCGTTGAGTTCATGCGCGATGCTAAAATCATTTATAGCCAGCCACGTAGCAGTCTGCACCGATTATGGAGTGAGACCAGTTGGCGTATTGCCCGACTGCGTGATAACCCCGCTTGTGCTGATGCAGAGTATGAACGCTTGTTAGATGGTAATGACAAGGGGATTTCGCCAAAGCTGACGTTTGATGCACAGGAGGATATTGCTGCCCCCTATATCGCAACAGGCGCTCGTCCTAAAATCGCTATTTTGCGCGAGCAGGGGGTGAACTCTCATATTGAAACGGCGTATGTGATGGATAAATCTGGGTTTGATGCCGTAGATGTGCATATGAGTGATTTGATTGCAGGAAGAGCTAAGCTCGATGATTTTAGTGGACTGATTGCAGTCGGTGGTTTTTCTTACGGTGATGTGTTGGGTGCTGGAGAGGGGTGGGCCAAGACGATTTTATTCAATGATCAATTGGTCACACAATTTTCTCAATTCTTCCAGCGTGGTGACACATTCTCACTCGGCATTTGCAATGGCTGCCAGATGATGAGTAATCTCAAATCTATCATCCCTGGAGCGCAGGACTGGCCGAAGTTTACGCGTAATAAATCAGAGCAGTTTGAAGCTCGGTTTACGATGGTAGAAGTGCAGGATTCTCCTTCTATTTTTATGCAGGGAATGGCCGGTACTCAAGCGCCTATCGCGACAGCGCATGGTGAAGGATATGCCGATTTTTCGGTAACAGGAAATCGGGATAAGGCCATTGTTGCCATGCGCTTCATTGACAATCAAGGTGTTGTCAGTGAGACGTATCCTTACAATCC
>JAATGO010000295.1 GCA_015654605.1 Betaproteobacteria bacterium | reverse complement strand
ATTAAATCAGATTACAGGCAAGACATCGTTACTCAATATTGGAAATGGCGATATCAGTGATCACCTACGGCAGGTACAAACAGGTGACGTTGTCATTGGTATCGGTTATGCACGCTACTTACCTTATACCGTCGATATTATGCGTGCTGCACGCCAACTGGGTGCATATATTGTTGCGATAACAGATCGTCCTTCATCACCGCTGGCAGCATTGGCTGAGCAAAGTTTCTTTGTGGCGCGAGATACTTCCTCTTTTGCCTGGTGGTCACAAACGGGCAGCATGGCATTGTGTAACTGGCTAATCGCCATGCTAATGGTGCGCGATGCAGAAAATGTGTCGCGTCTTCTTCGTAGCTCGGACGATGTATGGCGAGCACTTGGACATTGGCAAAGTGAAGGTAACTCAGCCGCTGATCTTTCATTGGAAGAGCATTTAAAAGCAGGGCTTGAAAATCGTAGTACAGAATCAGTATCCGCATCTAATCACACATATATCGACACATTTATCGTTACATCTCACCGTTACGCAAAGGAGAAATCACATGGCAAATCCCGAAAAACCAAAAAATGATGTTGGCTTGAACACGCCGTCCAACGGTCGTCGTCGCTTCTTGCAAACTGCTGGTATGAGTGCAGTTGCTGCCAGTAGCGTTGGTTCTTTGGCGTTAAGTGCTGGTAATGTTCGTGCACAGAGTAGTAAGCAGGTGATTGTGCGTGGATTAGGGGGCGCCTATCAGGACGCCATGGATAAAGCACTGTATAAACCCTTTACGGAAGCAACGGGTATTGAGGTCATTGTGCAGCCAGCAACAGCAGCACAAATTCGTGCCATGGTGGAAGCCAAACGAGTGCAGGTAGATGTGGTGGATTTAGTTGATGTAGCACAGATTGCTCTCGACAAGATAGGTGCTTTGGAACCTATTGCCTATCAGCAGATGAAATATACCAATCCTGCGGATATCCATCAGGCAGTACGGCAGAAAAACATGGTGGGAAATCTGTATTTTGCGACAGTACTTACCTATAACACGGATGTTTTCAAGAGTGGTTCACGTCCTGCCTCGTGGGCAGATTTCTGGGACATAAAAAAATTCCCAGGGGCGCGTACTCTAGCGGATCAGAAATCTGGCGCAGCAGAATTTGAATTTGCCTTGTTGGCAGATGGCGTTCCAAAAGACAAGCTCTATCCGATCGATGTGCCACGTGCATTGGCTTCGCTTGATAAAATCAAACAAAATGTTGTGAAGTGGTGGGATACAGGAGCTGTTTCTGCGCAGTTGTTGGAGCGCAAGGAAGCCGTCATGGGTGGCCTGTGGAATGGACGGGCACAGGATCTGATTGACAAAGGAGCACCACTGGCAATTGACTGGAATCAGGCTAAGCGCCAGATTCAATATCTGAGCATCGTCAAGAATTCGCCAAACGCAGCGAATGCCCAACTATTTATTGATTTTGCATTGCAGCCAAAAGTACAGGCTGAATTGACACGCTATATCTCCTATGGTCCGACCAATGAGGCAGCGTTCAAATTTGTCCGCCCAGAAGATCGTATCAAGTTACCAAGCGCACCAGAGTATCTGACTCGTGGTTTCAATCAGGATGCGCAATGGTGGGCCAATAATTTGTCAATGGTTGGTGAACAATGGCAAGCATGGGTTCTACGGAGGTCTTGATGACAATGCCAGCCACAGAAGCAAGAACAGTTATGCGTAGTGAAAAGTTGGGAACCAGCTTGCGTTTGTCCGGAATCAGTAAATTTTATGGTGATGCTGCGGCAGTGCGCAAGTTGGATCTGGACATCGTTGCTGGAGAGTTTGTTACCTTGCTTGGGTCGAGTGGTTCTGGCAAGACGACGACGCTCATGATGCTGGCGGGTTTCATCGAACCAACAGAGGGCAGCATTGCTATCGGGGGAAAAGACGTTACCAAGCTGCCGCCTGGTAAGCGTAATTTGGGTGTCGTATTTCAGAATTACGCATTGTTTCCGCACATGTCGGTTGCCGAAAACATCGCTTTCGGATTGAAGATGCGGCGCGTGCCACGCGCCGACATCGCATCGCGCCTGCGCAATGCTGCCGCGCTGGTGAAGGTCGACCATCTGCTGGAGCGACAGCCAAAGGAGCTGAGCGGCGGCCAGCAGCAGCGCGTCGCCCTGGCGCCTTGTCGTGGAGCCCGCGCTGCTGCTGCTCGACGAGCCTTTTGGCGCGCTCGACCGGCAACTGCGCGAAGACCTGCAGATTGAGGTGCGTTCGCTCTTGCGGAGGCTGAACATCACGACCGTGTTTGTCACTCACGACCAGGATGAAGCGCTGTCGATGTCGGACCGGATCGCGGTAATGAATGCCGGCCGAATCGAACAAATTGCCTCGCCGAGATTGCTCTATGAGCGGCCT
>JAATGO010000339.1 GCA_015654605.1 Betaproteobacteria bacterium | reverse complement strand
TTTGAATCCAGGGTATTCAAAACGCGTACCATCCTTCGCGAATTCCTGTTCGAACCATCCCTTATCACGCACGACGCCCATGGTACCACCAGATACTTGCTTACCACCCTGCCCTGCATATGATGGTGCACCAATACGAATCACTTGTGGTGCCATCTCAGAAAATGCCGACTCGCTCGACAGTAGCATGACTGCCAAAATCCATATTTTTAACCAAACAACTTTCATCAACGCATATCGAAAAAGGATGTTACGGCCATGATCTGTTCTTTCCATAAAACTCTTCTTTATCTATATAAAAATGCCATTTCTCTGTCGCAAAGACAAAGTTACAAAGCCAGATCAGGATGTTCATGAAGAATATGCTGAAATGCAGGCTGAAAATTGAGCCATCCAAAATAGGCATCGGCACGATTAGAGATTGCCTGAGCCTGCTCAGGCTCAATCAGCTTCAATGGGCGACCACTAGATTCTGCTGCCAATTGTGCCTTACATACTTTCTCCAGGCATAGAAAGAAATACGCTGCTTCATCAACGCTTTTCCCTACCGTAAACAATCCATGACTCAGGAAAATCAATGCTTTGTTGTTATCTAATATCTTTGCCAGGTTTTCACGTTCACCAAACTTATAAGTGTCATATAAGGCATGACGGCCATAAAAAAATGCGGATTCAGATGAAATAGGGGCCAGTAAGCGATTTTGTGCCGACCAAGCATTTCCATACGTCGAATGTGTGTGTGCTACCGAGATAATGTCAGGCCGCGCACTCAAAAGTGCCGCATGTGCGGGTATGCCACCTGGATGGAGATAACCATCCCCCTCAATTAATTCTCCTTTGAGGCTGACTCGCAGTAAATCACTCGCCTTAATGCGATTAAAACTCACACCAAAAGGATTGATCCAAAAATGATCTGCCACTTCTGGGTCACGCGCTGAAATATGCCCCATGATGCCTTCGTCATAATTGAAGCGTCCAAAAATACGAAATGCCGCAGCCAATTTTATTTTTCTATGTTGGCGTTCTTCTTCAATACTCCTAAACGTTGGCTGGGGTATCTTGGGAAATGTCTTGGGATCGATCATATTCTACCTTTTAGGGGATAACCGTCGGCTTGAGTAAGAGGTTGCAGGTGATATAGTAGATAGAATTCATGCCATGAGTAGGCATGAGATATCTCCTAAATATTATTCCTCGCAACTATTACCATAGCTATTTTTTATAGCTCTGATGAGACCGCACTGTTCTATAACAAAAAGAAGTATAGAAGAGCTAAGAATAACTTCGAAAGAATAAAATCAACTACTCATATACTGATTCCAATTAGAGAGTATTTTCGCTATTTTTCTCAAAAAATAAATTTCTAGGAAGGCAATCATTCTAAAATTTGACTCGGGTTCATTTCATCAATGGGCATGAGATACATTCCAATCACTAGATAACGACCTCTTCAGTTGCCCGATACTCCAGGCATGACATAAAACCCTTCAATAAAAATCAGATATTGTTAGAAAAAATAATTCTTTCTGGTATTAAATTACAACACGTATCATCATTTCCTAACTTTCCTTAAAGTAGAAAATAAAGTAATCCTTCTTCACTAAAGGTAAACACATCTGTATCACGACTATCATATTCATCAAATAACGTAATTATTCATCACCGCCAATGACCGCACCCGAGAACCCACGTCGCCGTTTTCTGAGAAATACGCTTACCAGTACCGCCTTAGCTGGTATTGCCACACACAGTACGGCAGCGCTACCTCTTTCAGAGGCTCCGATAACAGAAAAAGCAGCATCTGGTGCAACCGCGTCAACAAACAATGCATCCCATCCAGAATTCCCAGGCTATTTATTTCTTACCCCATCGGAAGCGAGTTTCGTCGAAGCACTGGTAGATCATATGATCCCCGCCGATCAGCACTCCCCTAAAGGGAGCGATCTGCGCATCAACATCTATTTTGATCGCACTCTCAATGGTAACTGGGGAAAAGGAGATCGACTTTACACCGAAGGGCCATGGAAAAAAGGAATCCCAGAACAAGGTTATCAATTACCACTAGTGCCTGCCATGCTGTTTCGGGTCGCGACTCAAGGCTTTGATAATTATCTTGTACATCATTATCAGAAATCTTTTGCTGAACTTGATACAGAACACAAAGAGTCTGTACTACATGCTCTAGAACAAGGAAAAATAGTCTTTGATAATGAGATAGATGCAAAACACTATTTTTCTCTCCTATATCAGCTCGTCATAGAAGGCATGTTTTCTGATCCAATTTATGGTGGTAACGCCGATAAAGCGGCATGGAAAATGATAGGCTTCCCTGGAGTCATCGCTACCCACACACGCAACATTGTCACCTTTAAGAACAAACCCTTCCCGCATACACCGTTAAGCATCGCTGATGCCAGTTAGTCCGAAAGAGACGTCCTGGAAGAAGCAGGGAAATGCCCTATTTCGTCACAAATAGAAAAATTATTTTAGTACAGAGAAATCCATGAGTAAAAATTTACCGGAAGTCGATGTTGTCGTCATCGGCATGGGATGGAGTGGCGGCATTATCGCCAAAGAACTGGCACAGTCAGGATTACAGGTTGTTGGCCTGGAGCGCGGTGGGCCACGCTCTACAGAAGAAGATTTTGCAATTCCACATATCCGTGATGAACTGCAATATGGAGTACGCCTCAATCTGATGCAAGATGCCAAGCGTGACACACTCACCGTGCGTAACCAGATTTCTCAGGAAGCCCTGCCAATGCGCCGCATCAGCTCATTCCAGCCTGGTGACGGTGTAGGAGGATCTGGTGTGCATTGGAATGGCCTAAGTTGGCGCTGGAGCGATATGGAATTTAAAATCCGTTCGCTATATGAAGAGCGTTATGGGAAAAAATTTATCCCCGCTGACATGACATTGCAGGATTGGGGGATATCCTATGCTGAACTCGAACCCTACTTTGAAAAATTTGAACACACTGCTGCCGTTTCTGGCCTCGCTGGTAATTTGAAAAATCAACGTATTGCAGAAGGTAATCCTTACGAGGCGCCTCGTAACAAGCCCTATCCTTTACCACCTCTTAATCGCACATTATCTGGTGACCTATTTGCGCAGGCTACCAGGCAGTTAGGATTCAATCCATTCAGTGTGCCAGCGGCGAATGCATCACGTGCGTTCATCAATCGTGATGGTATCGCCATGGGGCAGTGCCAATATTGCGGATTTTGCGATAAATTTGGCTGCGAAGCCAATGCCAAGGGGAGTCCACACAATACTGTCATTGCTGCTGCAGTAAAGCAAAAAACGTTTGTCTTACGCACGCATGCAAGAGTCACGCGTATTGTCACTGACAGTAGCGGAAAAATCGCAACTGGAGTTAACTACATCAATATGTTAACTGGAGAAGCGATATTTCAGCCAGCTAGAATTGTCGTGCTCGCTGCCTATGCACTGAACAATACACACCTGATGCTGAGTTCCGGCATTGGTAAGCCCTACGATCCTATCTCCCAAACTGGATTGGTTGGTAAAAATTATTGTTACAACACTGGCGCCCGTGCGCAGCTATTTTTCGAGGACAAAATTTTCAATCCGTTCATGGGAGCTGGCGGCACATCAGTCGCTATTGACGATTTCTATGCCAACTGGAATTTTGATAGGTCGGAGCACAATTATATCGGTGGTAGTGTCCTGTTGGCAGGCACTTCCGGCGGCCGTCCGATTCAATATCACCCTGTGCCACCGGGAACTCCTCGTTGGGGTCCACAATGGAAAGATGCCGTTGCCAAATGGTACCTGAAAAGCATGTCAATCGGTGCAATGGCCAGCGTCATGCCGAATCGTTACAACTACTTCGATCTTGATCCTACCTACAAAGATGCTACTGGTATCCCCATGCTGAGATTAACCTTCGATTTCAAGGAAAATGAGCATCGGATTTCTACACACGCATCACAGCTAATCGATACCGTTGGCAAGGCACTCAAACCCACCCATATGACCTCTCCCTCCCCCAAAGTCACACCTTACTCCGTTGTTGGCTACCAAGGAACGCATAATACGGGAGGAACCATCATGGGCACCCATCCAGGAGAAAGTGTCGTTAATAAATTTGGACAAAGTTGGGATGTCCCAAATCTCTTTATTGCGGGAGGATCCATCTTCCCGCATAACTCTGCCTACAATCCAACCGCAACCATCGGTGCATTAAGTTTTTTTGCTTCCAATGCCATTATTGAAAGGTATGTCAAAAATCCTGGGCAGTTATTGTAGCCATTAACAACATTCTGCGACTTCTTATCATTGTCTATTTTTTATACTTATTTTATGCAACGTCGATATTTCACAATCTCTCATTTCTTATTAGGGATATTTTCTACCGCCATACCCAGCATGGTATCTCATGCAGAATCTATTACAGAAGGTCAAAAACAATTTGCGAACTGTATTGCTTGTCATAGCATTACACCACACCAAAATGGCCTTGGTCCTTCGTTGTATGGGCTCTTCTCACGCCAGGCAGGAACAGTACCAGGTTTCCGTTATTCCAATGCAGTGAAAAATAGTGGCATTATCTGGGATCAAAAAACACTGGATAAATTTCTTACCGATCCACAGCAAGTCATTCCTGGTAATCGCATGCCATTTTCTGGGATAGAAAATCCACAACAACGTGCTGATCTCATTACATATCTACAAAGTGTGAACAATCACTGATCAAGTTAGTCATCACTATGCTTGCAATGTCAATTCTTCCTGGAATTCATTC